>JAYUXX010000241.1:0-1672 GCA_043752765.1 Saprospiraceae bacterium
ACTTCTTTTTTGTAAGATTCAATACGTTCGATTCGTGTAGTAAAACCTGAAGGCAATAACATCACTTCATCACCCTTTTTCAAAATCCCTCCTGCCACGCGTCCGGCATATCCCCTGTAATCATGAAAATCGTCACTATAGGGTCTGATCACATATTGAACAGGAAACCGAACATCAATAAAATTATAATCACTTGCGATGTGTACATTTTCCAAGTAGTACAACAATGTAGATCCTTCATACCAAGGAGTATGTTGACTCCGGTCAACAATATTGTCGCCCTTCAGTGCGGAAATCGGTATAAAGTTGACGTCATGGACATCCAGTTTGCTCGCGAATTCCTCGAACTCATCATGAATGCGATCATACACTTCCTGGCTGTAATCGACAAGGTCCATTTTATTAATACAGATAACAAGGTGAGGGATTTGCAACAAACTGGAAATAATCGCATGTCTCCGGGTTTGTTCCAATACACCTTGCCTGGCATCAATTAGTATCAACGCCACATTTGCGGTACTGGCTCCGGTCACCATATTTCTGGTGTACTGAATATGTCCGGGTGTATCCGCAATGATAAATTTTCTTTTGGGTGTTGAGAAGTATCTGTAGGCTACATCAATGGTGATTCCCTGTTCGCGTTCGGCCTTTAGCCCATCGGTAAGCAAAGCAAGGTTGATCCCTTCTTCTCCTCGTCGCTTCGAGACTTCCTCTATTGCATCATATTGATCCTGAAAGATTGATTTGCTGTCATACAGTAATCGTCCGATCAGCGTAGACTTACCGTCATCTACCGAACCTGCTGTTGTAAATCTCAGTAATTCGGTTGATGATGGATTTAGGGTATGTTTATTTTGTATCACTTAAAGTAGGATTATGTTGTAGTGGTTGGTTTGTTCTGTATAGTAAGTTTAACTCCAGTGGTTTGTTCTTCTGTATTATCTATTATTTACTTGAAAAATGAGTTTAGAGCGTTTAGAAGGTTTAGAGAGTTTAGAACATCTGCTATTTACTTAGTTGTGATTCTCTAAGCTTGCTCAATTTATAGGATATGGCATCAATATCAATTCTGATATGATTTGTATTTTCTATTGTTAAAAATAATAAGTCACAACTTACTATTAACTGATTTAAAAGTTCCATTAGACTACCATATGCAATTTCATAAAACCTAACCTGATCTTTATTGGAATGTCTTGAAGTCCCTTCTGCAATATTAGAACAGATTGATATTGCAGCTCTTCTCATTTGTCTTGTTAATCCAAATTTTTCATCCTCTGGAAATGACCTTGTGATATTATAAATTTTCACAGTTAACATTCGGGATTCCTGCCATACATCCAATTTTTCAAAAGAATATGTTTTCATTCTGCATGTAATTAATATTTATAAATAATATTCACGTTGTATCTCTAAACTGCCCTAAACCCTCTAAACTTTCTAAACCTTCTAAACGCTATAAACTCAATAAACTTCTTAACCCTCTAAACCTTCTAAACTCTCTAAACTATTTAAACTTTACCCACAATTATAATTACACCAGAATATGTAAAACATACATAAAATAATTACTTAGAAATATCCCTGCTTTTTCCTGTCCTCCATACTCGTCTCACTCCTCTTATCATCCGACCTTCCACCTCGTTCAGTTAATCTGGAGGTAGCAACTTCC
>JAYUXX010000242.1:0-4327 GCA_043752765.1 Saprospiraceae bacterium
GATTCGATTCGGAATATTTTCAGGATCGAGATAAGAAATAAAACCATCCATGTCCGTTTTACCATATTCGAAGCGCAAACCGGGCGATATTGAAAGTGCTTTTGTCAGATAAATCATATTCTCCAAAGAAAAGGCAGCACTTCTCGTTCTGTAAAAAAGATCTCTGCCCCAGTCTCCTGTTATGGTCAAATCATAATCGCTTCCGGTAGTTCCTTTGCCTTGCTGGGTGCGATGAAGGTCGTTATGAAAATAACTGATCCCTGAAGAGACGACACTTTGCAGTTGGCCGATATGATAGTGATGAAGTAATCTTACTTCCGTTGTCCTGGAATTGAAAGCATCGATATTGACAGTGCGAGGCTTGTAGGCCAGCGTAACGGGATCAATGATATCGCTTCTATCAGCGAAACCTTCAAACTCAACACTATTTCGATTGCCAAATACACCTGACACTATCCATTGTAATTTAGTATTTGCATTTAGTTGCCAGTCAAGTGTGAGTGAAGGGATATAGATATCGGGGCTATAATAATTTCTTTGTCGTGTGGATTGCCGGGGATTTTCATAAAACATACTATCGGTCAATGGGCCAGGGATTTGATACCTGTATTGACTTCGGCCGAGTTCTCCACGCAGGCTTATTTTTTCTGAAAAATCATATCTAAGACTTATGAACTGCGCTTGTGCATTGGACCTCGAATTGTCACGGTAGCCATCGGAAACGCGGTGATGGTAATATCCGAAATAGGTAAGCTTTCCTACTTTTCCGCCAAGAGAATTGTAGGTGCTCAACAAACCATACGATCCTATTGAATTAATTGATTCGAAAGAAACAGGCCTTGTAGTGTCAGGAGTTTTAATCACATAGTTGATCAGCCCTCCAAATCCAGCTCCGTATTGAAGGGAAGCTGTGCCTCTTACGATTTCAATATTCTTGATGGCTTCCATGGGCATGCTATAATGACTGGCTGGATATCCGTAGATATCAGAATTGATCATGATGCCATTTTGGCGAATATTAAATTCCCAGCTGCGGTGTGGATCAAGACCTCGTGTAGCAATGTTGACCTGGTTGCCTGACCCATCCATATCGTAAATAAATGCTCCAGGTACGCGTGCGAAAATCTGTCTTCCTGTTTTCTCTGTCAGGTTGGCTGACATATCCTGAACCCGGAGGACTTCGTTTTTCCTACCACCAATGATATAGGTCCCATGTACTTCTGAAAGTCTGGAGGTGATATCGGTCAGCCTGTAGCTTTTGACGATCACATCCTTTAGCTCTTTAACTTTCATAGTATCCTTGGCTTCCTGTCCTATCAGTAGTAATGGAAGTAATAATAAGAAAGCTGTAAAAGTGAGTTTCATAGAAAAAAAATAGAATGCAAAGATAGGGAGCTCAGGAAGGGTGGCTTACTGTAGATATTAGAATGTCCTTAGAATTTGGTTGGATAAAGGAGGCAATATCGTAATAGTCAAATGTTAAAACACCCCTGGGGCACCTGATTATCAAAGCGTTAGGACCTCGTGGCACGACTAGTGGTGGCACGACTAGTGGTGCCACCAATTCAAAACAAAAGAGTTACTACCTGACCTGATTCAGGATCTCTCTTTCGCTCGCAGCCAGATTTTCGATAATTGGGATGTCCTTCTTCGTGACTTAGGTTCGGATATAGTGAATCAAAGACCGCAGACGAAGAAAAAAGGATCCATTCTTTTACATTTTAAATCTGTAGGAAAGACCGATTGCGACGAATTTCTCAGGTGCATTATCTGTGATTCCTATTCCTCCAGAAATGTCTACTTGTACATCATTTGATATAAGATATGTCAGCCCCCCATCAAGTCTAAGATCTGCATCATCTTCTCTCTGTTGTGGGACACTTCCGTAGACTTCACCAAAAATGCCTAATCCACCGATGACATTTGCACTAAGTGAAAATGTATATATAAAGTCGGGACGTGGTGATTCACCATCCCACTCGGCTCCTACATTATAGCCAACTGCAAAACGATCTTGAATGCTATGTTGAAATAAAAGTCTCAACGAAGGAGCAAAAAATGTCTGACGGAATTGTTTCGAGGCTATACCAGGCAATGAAACATGACCGAGGAAAGATGTCTTTGGTACAATACCTTTCTGGTCCAGAAGTCTGGTTTTAATTCCCACCTGAACAGGAAGCAAGCCGTCAACCTTCGGGTTTGGATCCCTCTGGATATTTATATATTCTGTAATTACTCTGACTTCAAAATGCTCACTAACACCCACTTTCCAAAGTGTTGAGGGGTGGGTATAGATAAAGCCCGGCTCAGTGTCTTCGATTGAGAATCCGTTCTCCATCTGGAAGTATCCTTTGGGGACTAATGAGGCTGTCTCAGTTTGATCTGGCCGATCCGTTTCAATGGATGAGATCACTATAGTGGAATCGATTTGACCAAAAAGACCTGTAGAAGTCAATCCTGTCAGCATTATACATGCGAAGAATATTCTTGTAAATAAATGTTTCATAATCGTATTTCGTTGAGGTTGTTTTGAATTATAACTGCATAGATACCAATTGTTTGTAAATAAATTGAATGAATGAAAGACTTACCCTTGTAGAATTTCGCACGGAGAACGCGGAGTTCACGGAGAAATTTCCAACGGAGGGCACTGGAGAATTCTCGCATGGAGCACACGGAGAACGCGGAGGAATTTTCGCACGGAGAACACGGAGAATAAAAATTATTTCGCACGGAGAACACGGAGGAATAAAAATTATTTCGCACGGAGAAATCCGATGCAATGTGGAACGTAGGGTACGGAGTTCAAGGAAAATATTAAGCAGGTAGATTGGGATAATAATGTTTAATCAGGAGAATTACTTTTGCAGGAATGGAATTTGTAACAAAGCTTGATAATTTTAAAACACGTCTATGGACTTTTCACATAAAGGTTCCAAAACCTATTGCTATGCATTATCTGGAACAAGGTGATAAGCGTGTTGTGGCGACGTTGAATAATCGTCTAACTTTTCAGTGCGCTATCATGCCGGCCGGCGATGGTGTATATTTTATTAATTTGAATAAAAAGATCAGAGACCAGTTACAGATCAAAGAAGGAAGGAAGATATCCGTGGAGCTTAAGAAGGATAGCAGTGAATATGGATTACCCTTTCCGGAAGAATTAAAAGAACTTTTAGATCAGGATAAAGAAGGCAATAAGTTGTTTCATGAACTCACTCCGGGAAAACAGCGTAACATAATCTATGTTGTGAGCCAGGTAAAGAGCCCAGACCTACGAATTCATCGTTCACTTGTTATACTTGACCACCTAAAAAGAAATAACGGGAAAATAAATTTCAGAGAACTCAATCAGGAAATTCATCAAAAAGAATGATGGCATCTGTGATCGAGTGATATGGTGATGTAGTGATGGGGTGATCAGTGATCGGGTGATGGAGTGATCGAGTGATCGAACGATCAGTATCTATGCTTTTTTGCCCTTATTTTTTTTATCCTTGGACTTACCTTTTTTTTCTTTTTTAGATTTTGAAGGTTCGTTCTTCTTTTTGTCTTTTGCTTTTCCCTTTTTATCGTCTTTCAAAGAACCAGACATTTTTTCAGCAGCCTTCTTTGCTTCTTTTTTCGATTTCTTGGCTTTCTTCTTTTGAGTCTTTTTCTCGATTTTATCCAGGATGGTTTTAGCTATTTGTGTACCGCGGCAAGTGACAGAGCCACAGAAACATTCATACTCTTTTTTAACTTTCTCAGTGATTTTTCCGGGGACTTCGAGATGATAATCATATGTGAGTTCCTGTCCTTTTGGGATTGCTCTTAGGGCTTCTATAAAAATGGTGTCATCATCATATTGAACAGCTTCACAATTCGGATCACAACTATGATTGATAAATTTTGCATCACTGCCAACGTTTCCATCGATCACACGATCATCATCAATCGTAAACAACATCGTATGTGTATGGCCGTCTACCGTGCTGGTTCCGATTTCATCCGCCTCTTCACGTGAAACGATTTTACCTGTGTATTGGATCACCTTAGCGCCCTTACGAACAGGCCTTTTCGCAAAAACCCCTTTGCCATGAATTTTGGAGTTCCGTACAGTGTGGTATGGTAATGTTTTCATAAAAATTACATTTGAGAGCACAAATATGACATTATTTAGCTTTAAAAAGTCCCCTTTCCGGTCATTAGTGTCTTTTAAACCACCCCGCAATACTCAACCTGGGCCTATTTGCAGGCAGCACTTCATGATCAATCTGATCACTTTGAAAAAATACTACACGCCCTCCTATCGGTTCAATTTTGATTTCCTGATGGTTATGATATA
>JAYUXX010000243.1:0-4324 GCA_043752765.1 Saprospiraceae bacterium
TTATCAGGCAAACTAACACCTGGATCATCAAGACATAATGAAACCGGAGCCTGAGGACAGTTAAGGAATAGGGGTCCTGTTGCATCCAACACCTTAATCTCCTGGGTGTATGAATAAAGTCCCTCTCCTGTATCTGCATTAAACTGACACCAATCGATAATGGACCATTCTCTTAATATTTTGTAACAGGATCCATCCGCGAAATCAAAACGAGTGTCTTCAAATGAAAGTCCGATGATACTACATTGGTCATCAAATATGATAGGTACACCCGTACCCGTCAATTCATCAGGACAAGTGGATAATAATACATCACATGGCCAGATCACACCGTCTAATGGATTTTCATTTGTACAAGTCGTATCTGTGATAAAGAAAGGGTCAAAATCAATTACCCAAATACGTTGTACGCAGGAATTCTGACTTTGATTACCACTTGCATCTGAAGCTATAAAACGTCTTGTTATAAGCTTAACTGCACCTGGAGGTGGAGTCCCAGGCAAACCGCTTCCTGAACAATCTTCAAAAACACTTACAACAACCTTCAGGTTGACTTCACAATTATCAGAAGCCCATCCTTCAATGCCAAAGTTATGAGGTTGCGGAAATAAATCATTGTATATGTCATTGATTACAATCTGTCTTCTTACACTCTCGAGATGGCTGAATGCATCATATACGTTACCGAATATCTCACTCAACGGATCTTCATCCAGGCTTCCATTCGCATTACCTTCTGCATCTGTAAAGCTGCCCTCTATATTATCAAAATCAAATTCAAATTCGCAGCTCAAGGTAATATCCGGAGGACATGTGATCGTTGGAGGAAGTTTATCCTGCACCTGTACTTCAACCATACAATAGTTCACATTTCCAGCAGCATCGGTAACTTCCAATTCCACCATGACAGGACCTGATCCTAAATCACAACACGAGAATGGGACACAAATACCTGGATCTGTACCAAAATCTTTTCCATTGACAGCAGGAACACCACCGGGTATATCATCTACACAAGCACCTCCTGTTGTCCAGTTAAAATCAATACAACTATCCATTCGCCTTGCTCTAAAGCTGACAGCAGAACAGTTATCAAAACTTCCGTCATCAAATACGTTTGCAGAAACGATGGTGATTCCATTCGGCCTGTCATTCGTCAAGCTTACAATGAGATGTTGCTTACAAGATGGAACAGGTGGGACATTATCGATTACCGTAATATCGAAACTACAGGTACTTGAATTGTGACATTCATCCGTAACAGTCCAGGTAAAGGTGTGTGTGCCCAGTGAAAGGTCACTCACCCGATACGTATTTCCTACCGGAAGTACAACACCTTCTTCATAAACCAATTGGAAACTCTTGATGTCACTACATGCATCAACAGCTGTGGGTCGTGGGATCACTACATTGGCTGAACAATTCCAGACATCCGTACCGATGACCATATCAACTGGACACGTTAGTACCGGTCCGGTACGATCCATGAGTGTTATGAATTGAACAAACTCAATTTTGGTAGGTACACACCAGTCAAAGACTGTGAATGTTCGTACGATTTTTATTCCACCACCGCACAAGGGAATAACCAGATCAGTATAGGTCGCCAGAATATTGCAATGACCAGGGATGTTAGACAAGTCTAATCCATCTACTGTAGGCCATCCTGTTACAGAAGGATCAGAACTTCCATTACACTCGCCTATGAAATCTGCAGGGAATACCAAAGAATCAAGCGTCAATGGCACTATAGTAAACTCCTGAACACATGAAGATGTATTTCCAAACGCGTCTGTCGCCTCATAAGTTACTAAGACAAATCCACCCGTGCATGTTTCAAAGCTTAGATCCACATCCACAACTTCAATCGTGGCACCTCCACAATTGTCGACAACGGTGGGTTGCAATTCAGAAGGTATATCACCGGCCAAGAATTGCGCTATCTGCAAGCATGATATTTCACAACTATCACCTTCATTTCCGGATGGACAAACACAATCAATGATAGGACCTACTTTGTCTTCAACCGTAACCGTTCCCCAACAACTTTGACCTGTACATTCGCTTAAGACCATCACCGTGAAAGTCTGTCCTACATGCTCATAAGTAAAGGTTGCATTAGGAATGATATTTCCATTTTCATCTTTGATTATAACCGTGAAACTATTATCGCCTCCCAGATCACCCGTCAGGATGATACCACTCATCACGATAGTGCCGCAATCATTATCAATAGAAAGATTTATGTGATCGATACATGCAATGGCATCCAGGACCAATTCAAATGTATCTGATCCAATAATTTCGATTACTTGTAAACAAGTGGACGAATTACCACATGCATCTGATGCAGTGAATGTCCGCTGAATAGTAAACGAACTATCGCACAAACTCTCAACAATGACATCATCAAAAGTAACAACAGGCAAGCCCGCCGTACAACTATCTGTAGCGGAAGCCACGCCTATACTATCAGGTGATGTATTCGCTGTAAAACTTAGTATTGTATCTGCAGGACAAACGATCGTAGGTGGTGTTGTATCCTCTATGAATAAAGTTTGAATACAGTTCGATGTATTACCACATTCGTCAGTAGCAGAAAATGTTCGAATCACTAACTGAGAACATCCTACCTCTCCTTCTACCGGTCCAACACAAGCAAAGAATTCAACAACCGTAGTAGCTCCTGCACCAAAGATACAATCTGTAGAGACCTGCGTAAATGCAAATACATCACCGGCATTCACAGATAGCGAAACTGTTCCACTTTGATTATCAGAACCAGCATTATTTGTAAGCTGGTTAAATGAACCATTTAGCGAATATCCAAATGGATCAAAAGAAGGTCCGTCAATATCATTTGTTGAATAATTAAAATCGAAAACCAGTTGTCCCGTACTTGGAATGACAATGCTGAACATTGTAGCTGCATTGCTGCATCCACCATTATTCGGGCTGACTAACATTACTTCTGAATCTCCCATAACTGTAACACTTCCTCCTTGTGGGGGAATCGTAGTAGTCCAGTTACTCACATCGTACTCATCGGTAAAACCCATCACCGGATTAGTACATATGATATCTGTAAAGCCCACGATAACTGTATCACTACAATTATCAGTTGCAGTAGCTAATTCAGTTGTTATTGTATCCGTACACTCAAATGTCATGTCGGCGGGGCATATAATATCTGGAGGGGTACGATCATCTACGAAAATTACCTGCTGACAAGAACTGCTGTTACCGCATGAATCGGTTGCTGTAAATGTTCGGAAGATTGTAAACTCTTGTGTACAGGTAAGAGAGGCAATAATAATATCACTGAAAATGACCTCAGGGCTGGCATCACAAGTATCGGTTGCCGTTGCCATTCCGGGAGATGTACTGTTTGGTAAAGTACTGGCAGCACAATCTATCGTCACATCTGCAGGACAAACAAGAAGCGGGGCTAGGGTATCCTGAACCACAATCGTTTGTAGACAAGTACTTGAGTTTGAACAATTATCTGTGGCCGTCCAGGTTCTGAGAATTGTAAAAGCTTGCGGACAACTACCTGCAACGGTTGAATCTGCAAAACTTATTACTACTAAAGTATCGCAGTTATCCGTAGCTGTAGCGGAACCAACTGTTGTAGTATCTGATAATGATGTGCAATCTATAATCGTATCAGCAGGGCAAACAATCACGGGTGCCACGTCATCGATTATAAATATGGTTTGAATACAATTTGATTGATTCCCACATGCATCGATGGCAACATGAGTTCTTGCTACTAATTGGGTACATACTTCTTGTGTCTGATCTGTACAAGCAAAGAACTCCACCACAGTAGTAGCACCTGCTCCAAGAATACAATCTGTTGAATTTTGAGAAAATGCAAAGACATCACCTGCTGTTACATTCACAATAACACTTCCGCTTTGCGTATCGGGTCCGCTATTATCTGTGAGTTGGAAAAAAGTCCCGTTGATTCTGTATCCGAATGGATCAAAACCAGGGCCATCTATGTCATTAGTAGTATAATCCCAATCAAAGATTAATTGACCCGTGCTGGGGATCACGATACTGAACATTGTGGAGGCATTACTACAGCCTCCGCTATTGGGACTAATTAACATAACCTGACTATCACCCATAGCTGTAACACTTCCGCCTTGAGGAGGAATGGTTATTGTCCAATTGCTAAAGTTGTATGCACCATTAAAACCCATAATCGGATTGTCACACACAAAATCTGAGAAACTAGTTGAATCAATCGTACTACAATTATCGGTGGCTACTGCCGGATCTGAGGGCAACGTGTCCATACATGAAAGAGTAAGAT
>JAYUXX010000244.1:0-4320 GCA_043752765.1 Saprospiraceae bacterium
GCTTAAGCAAAACATGATGGTTTCTAACGCTGAGGTAGTGGAAGAGATCCGCGGTGTTCTGGGGCGAGACTATTATGTGTATGGATATCACATCATGACAGATGAGCTGCGAGGCTTTGGGTATAAGATCAACCGCAAGAAAGTTTATCGCCTGATGAAAGAACATCGGCTTCTTTGTGGAAAAGTATCCGTTGTAAAGGCAAGCGTGCCTGGGTAAAGTATCGACGGATAAAGGCAAGCAGGCCATTGGAATATTTGTGCTTAGACATCAAGTATGTTTGGGTCAAGGGTGATAAAAGATGGTATTATCAACTTGCCATCATGGATGTATTCAGTCGAAAAATTCTATGCTGGATTTTTCAGCAGAGTGTCAGACAAACAGACGTGATTGCATTAATGCGTCATCTCGACTTACGTTTTGGACTTAAAGGTGTGATCATACGCAATGACAATGGTTCACAATTTATCGCACACAAGGTTCGGCAAACGCTGCAAGATCTTGAAGCAAAACAAGAATTTACGCACGTAGCCACGCCGGAGGAAAATGCATACATCGAATCATTCCATTCTATTCAACAACGCGAATTGATGGACCGGTTTGAATTTTCAAGTTACTATGATGCAAAGCAGCACATTGAAAAATACATGCACTGGTACAATAATATTCGAAGACATAGTGCTTTGAAAGGAATGACTCCTGCAGAAAAATGGGCGCAGGGCTTAGCTTGTTCACCTGTTAAGCAATCATTCCAGGCTGCTTGGCCGGGTCAGTCAAGACCGGCTGATGCCTTTGAAAAATATACAATAAATCAGCCGCATGGCTCGAGTCTTGACGGACCCGGCCAAGTGGCCTACCTTTGCTTTACAGGTGAGCAAGCAGCGGGGGGATTAGTAGCAAACCGTTTTGAAAAAAGTGTCCAGTTATTGGGGGGCTAAGACAAGAAGTTATTTCGACTCAGGCAGCGAGAAATTGGCAGGCCGAGGCGTATCGATTAAACCGGCGAATATTCATAACGTTGTGCATAAATCTCAATTACGGATAGACTATAAAAAAGGATTGCCGGTGGAGTCCACCGGCAACCATTGTTGAATCTAAAACTGTTACAACTCCTAAATAACACTATTGAATAGCAAGGCCAATCATTGGTCTTACCTTACCTAAACTAGTTGCCTGACCTGTACGCAAATTCATACTGTATAATCGATAAGCTTCTTGAGTGGTATCGTCTGAAGTTCCACCTATTCCACCTGAGCTTCCAAAAGAAGGACGACCGCTCGCTAAGTATACGCCTAGTGCAGCACCTGTTCTTGAAATATCAAAGCCACCTTCACCTACAATCGTGAGACCTGTTGACCCAACCAGTACAAGACTTCCTGCGTTTGCATTTTGTCTGTAGAGTTTTCCTTCGAGTACATCAACATCATACAAAGATGTACCTGATGCACCGGCATTGTTGTTAGAATATGCTACACTATTAACAGCTACTACTGGACCGTTAATTGCGAGATCGACTCCAACAACCTGACCTGTTGTTGGATGAATACGTAGGTTCTGTCCTTTATCAGTAACCAGACGCATCCTGTCCACCATTGGATTAAAATCAAACCCTATTGTAGAACCTTCGATAGCTGGTGTAAATGGAGTTTGTGAAACTGCTGTAGCAACACCGGTAGATCCATTAATTGTGTAGATCATACTTTGGTTACTCACACCATATAATCCTCTCGTTGCAGGGCGCACATCAATAGCTAATATAAATTCCTCAGTTCTTAAGCCGGTTATCATTACACTGCTTACTTCTGTTGCTGGTGGTCCTGAACGATATGTATATAATTCATTGGATGGGCCGAGGCCATAGAAAAGAACATTGGGATATGCAGTAGTTGATGAATTCCTTTCTTCAATAGATCCATTGAGGGGAGATACTGATTCATCCTGTTGACATCCCGTAAAAAAAAGGAGTCCTGTACACAATGTTAGTAGCTGGCCGAATAATTTAAAATTTCTCATATTTAGAAGTGTTAGTTAGGTTACAAATGAAAATGCGGTATGATAGAAATCAGATCGCAATTGAAATACTAACTCCAGAGTGAGAAATTAATAGGGGGTAATTAAGAATTTACAAATTTTCCTAAAATGATAATTACCAGATAGATTTTTAATTCTGGCAATTAATATTTGTCAAATATTGCCTTTTCAAAAAGGAAAAACCTCATGGTTTTACCTGAAATTCCAATCAAACCAGCAGCGAAGCAAATAAAAGAGGCCCATTGTTTGCACAATGGACCTCCAATAGGTTGTTTTCCGAGGTTCTATTCCGGAAAATCAGGTTTGTTCTATTCTTCTATAACTTCAAATTGTACGGTAGTATGCACTTCCGGGTGGAAGTTGATGTTAGCCGTATAACTTCCAAGTTGTTTAACTTCTTCAAGTAGCTCGATCTTCTTGCGAATGACTTCAATTCCCATTTGGTCTTTTAAGGCCTGCATGATTTGCACACTTGTGACGCTACCGAAAATCTTTCCTGTAGTACCAGCTTTCGCACCTATCTTAAGCGTCTGACCTACCAATTTGGCAGCAAGCACTTTAAAATCAGCTACCCGATCTGCCTCGTGTGCAGCTTCATCAGACCTGAGTTTGTCAAGTTTGGCTCTGTTGGTCGAATTGGCAACTAGGGCCATTTTGGATGGAATCAAATAATTCCTCGCAAAACCTGGTTTCACGCTTACTATTTCGTGGCGTTCGCCAAGCGTGTCAATATCTTTTAATAATATAATTTCCATGATGTCTGACGGTAATAACGGGTTGTTTACTTCAATAAATCTGTCACGAAAGGCAACATGGCCAAGTGACGTGCTCTTTTAATAGCCTCGGATACTTTTCGCTGATATTTCAACGAATTACCCGTGATACGACGTGGGAGGATTTTTCCCTGTTCATTTAGAAACTGGGCGAGAAAATCCGGATCCTTATAGTCAATATGCCGAATGCCGAATTTTTTAAACCGGCAGTATTTCTTGCGTTGCTTTCCTATATTCGGATTGCTGAGAAATTTTATGTCTTCCTGTGTTGCCATGTTAAATCAGATGATGATCTGGATTTTTGTTAAAATGTTATTTTTCTTTGCCTGCTTCGATTTCAATCGGATCAGCTACCTCTTCAGATGCCACTAACTCAGGTGCTACTACATCCGGAATTCTCGGAGTCGGAGTAGGAGTAGGAACCATATCTGTTTTGGCTTTTCTTCTCAAACGTTGTGTCTTCTTAATAAGTCCATTGCGTTTGTCTTCATTATACTTTACACCGAATTTATCCAGCGCAATGGAGAGAAAACGCATGATGCGCTCATCCCTGCGTAAGGAAAGCTCAATGGGAGCAATTGCTTCTCCGTTTTCAGCCTCAAATTCAATCGTGACGTAGATCCCGGAATTCCTCTTGTTCAGAGGGTAAGCGAGTTGTTTAAGGCCGATATCGTCGACATGGACGATTTTGCAACCTAGTTTTTTCACCTGATCCTCGTAGGTCTGTCTCACGGTTTGAATCTCCTCGTGGGACAAAACGGGATCAATAATGAACGTTAATTCATAATGCCGCATGGCGTTTTTGCTTGGTTTGTAGCCTGCACACTCCCGAGGGCTGCAAGCGCGATGAACTATGTAAAAATGTCAAAAGGGGCGGCAAAGATAAGAAAACCGAGCGAAAAAGGTAATGATTAGCTGAAATTTATGACTGAACCTTAAATTCCTATCGGACACTGGACAGTGGCATACTGCGGTCAATATCCCCTGCCAGAATGGGGGATTGAAGGTTGCCAGAGTAAGCCCGGACATTTGTATATACATAACTATATAGTTCATCCAGGTTTACCAAACGATCACCGTTTTTATCAGCGGCTCCGGTAAGACCTAAGACAAGATAATGGCTGAAGATACCCTGTCGTAAACCCTGCGATTCCAGCGAGTACTCCTCACTTTTACTTGACAATAAAAAGGCTGTGCCTCCCCCACTCGCTGATAACTTCTTATAAAACAAGTCTACAGATTCAAACATAGGTGTCTTAGCAGCCAGAAGGGAACCCGAATAACAGGCATCCGCAATAACCAGTTTCTGCCTGGCCTGGCACAGGCTCAACCGTTTTTTGATCTCATCGTACTCTACCCTATTGCTATACCCATCGCTGTCTGTCGGCACATAGAATCCTTGCAAACCATGACCTGCCAGATAAATAAGCACCATGTCTTCCGGGCCTGCCATCGAAGTGATCTCATCCAGGCTTTTATAGATGTTTTTAGCAATGGCACTTTCATCTATCAGAACAC
>JAYUXX010000245.1:0-1665 GCA_043752765.1 Saprospiraceae bacterium
ATGTTTCCATAAATCGTATACCTGCATTCGGCAGATCAATCCAAATCCCTAAGGCTGAAGGAGGAACACCAAAACTTATGATAAGGCGGATATCTTCAGACAGAGAAGAGAGGGAAATAGTATCTGTAGACTGCAGTTCCCTGACGTGCACATCTACTAAAAAATCTGCCTTTAAGGCACTGCAAATTTTTAGTAAAAGTTCTTCTTCGGGAGCCAAAAGAGGCTTCCCGGTGATGATCCATAACCACTTTGCGGAAATCAGTGTTTCCTTTTCGGGTGATTCGGGAATGTTATAGGTTGTAAAAGGAAGCATTTGCCAAATATTGTATTATTTTTTTCAGCATTAAAGCTATTAAAGAATTCTTTCAAGATATATAAAATGCTGACTATGAGATCAAAATGAATTTCTTTAATTTTGCAGTAAATCCAAAAATAATGAAGGACCTTAAAATCAACCTTACTACTAAATCAGGTGTATCCAGGGTAGACTTCCAAAATCTTCCTTTTGGCAAGATCATTTCGGACCATATGTTTGAAATCGATTTTGATGGAACGGAGTGGATCAACCCTCGTATCAATCCGGTACAAAGGTTAGAAATCCATCCGATGAATATGGCCCTTCATTATGGTCAATCGATTTTTGAAGGAATGAAGGCTTCTCGTTCCAAAGATGGAACCCCATTATTATTCAGACCCGAATTGCATGCTGAACGTTTGAATGCATCAGCAGTTCGTATGTGTATGCCCACATTACCGGAACATATTTTTATTGAAGCAGTGAATACACTTGTGAGCATTGAAAACGAGTGGATCCCTAAGACACAAGGAAGTGCACTCTACATTCGTCCTTTGATGTTTGCAACAGATGAGATGGTGGGTGTGAAATCATCTGATACGTTCAAGTTTCTTATTATTTGTTTACCTGTAGGCCCGTATTATCCGAAGCCAATTAAGTTGTTAGTTGAGAATCATTATATCCGGGCTGCATCCGGTGGAGTAGGAGAGGCAAAAACAGCGGGAAATTATGCAGCTGCTATGTTCCCCTCCAAGCTTGCACGTGAAAGAGGTTATGACCAGGTTTTATGGCTGGATGCTATTCACAATAAATACTTGCAGGAAGTAGGCACCATGAATATTTTCATCGTATTCAAAGATGAAATCGTAACACCTGCTACCACAGGAACGATTCTGAAAGGCATAACAAGATCATCTGCTATTGAAATTTTACGCAGCAATGGTCATACGGTCAATGAGAGAGAAATTTCCATTGAGGAAGTACTGACGCGTCATGATAAAGGTGAATTGATTGAAGTCTTTGGCACAGGTACTGCAGCATTGATTGCAAATGTTGAAGAGATCGCTTATGATGACAGAGTATACCAACTTCCACACAATTGGGATATATCCACTTCGATCAGAGATGAGATCAATGGTATGCGCTATGGGACAATTGCCGATAAGAGAGGATGGACCATTCCTGTAAGTGATCCTGTTCAAATAATCGCTTAAAAAAAATTTAATCATGTAAGGCACCTAAGGTGCACATAAAATCAAAAGGAAAATGATGATGACAATCCATATCAATTGTCTTAAGCTTTTCTGATTACTCGCAATTCGTTGCAATCCATTACTACAAATTAATTCCATAAAATCCCGTCACCCTTA
>JAYUXX010000246.1:0-1663 GCA_043752765.1 Saprospiraceae bacterium
GACATTCCCTGGCCTAACGAACCGGATGCAACACGAATACCCGGTAAGCCTTCATGTGTAGCAGGATGACCTTGTAATCTTGAATTGATTTTTCTGAAAGTCCCTAATTCAGATATTGGAAAATAGCCACTGCGTGCAAGCACGCTATACCACACAGGAGAAATGTGTCCGTTGGAAAGGAAAAACATATCCTCTCCGTGACCTTCCATCGAAAAAGGAAGTTTGTGTTGTAGTGTTTGAAAATAGAGCGCGACCATGAGATCCGTACATCCGAGAGAACCTCCGGGGTGACCACTCTGACATTGATGGACCATGCGGATGATATCGCGTCTTACCTGACTGGCAATCGTTTCTAATTCCTGGTTGGTTGGCATTGTGTATTTAGTTATGCAATTAACTTCTCTTTCCAAGCGAAAGGAGAATAAAAAGAAAAAGGCAATCATTTGAGATCAATTTGTAGTGTCCCATTACACGACTCTACGAATTGAGCTTTCCCGAGTGCCTTCTTCAGTGTTGCATCTACCTTGCGGTACATGCGATGTCAGTAGAATGCTGCTTACTTAACAGCCTCTACTAAGCTAGTTCCAGCTTTGAATTTGGGTGTTTTCTTAGCTTTAATTTTGATCGCCTCACCTGTGGCTGGATTACGTCCCATACGTGCAGAACGTTTCGTCACAGAAAAAGTACCAAAACCTGGAAGTGTAACTTTGTCACCTTTCTTGAGTGTTTTAGAAATTGCATCAAGAGTCGCATCTAGAGCTCTGCCGGCATCTGCCTTGGTCATATCTGACCCTTTAGCAATAGCTTCAATTAAATCGCCTTTGTTCATTATCAGCTTATTAATGTTAAAGAATAAATTAAAATTCGATCAAATGTATGTCGCGGATATATTAAAAACAAGCATTATACATTAAATTATGCCTGAAAGGCCTGATTTTATTGACATTTTAAGGTTTACAAGGCCTAAAACCCCTATTTTTAGGGCATGAAGAAGATTTTGGCCCTCGCATTTATAATATCCATCGCCCTTTCAGCTCCCGCCTGCAGCCGTAAATCCGGTTGTCCTGCAGATTCAGCCCAGTCACAAGTGGATAAGCAGGGGAACTATAAAAAGAGCAAAACCAAATCAGGTCTCTTACCTCCGAAAGGACAATCGAAAAAAAAGTTTAAACGGTACGAACCAAAGATTAAAGAGAATCACAGTAATTAACCTGCATTTATTTTCGCAATAGTTAATCTAATTTCTCCAAATTGTTGCGGGCAGCATTTCCAATTGTGTAAAGAGATAAAAGCGTGAAAAATATGGCCGCACCCGGAAACAACACAAGCCACCAGGCTTCAAAATGATTGCGCGCCTGCGACAATAATCTACCCCAGTTTAATTCTTCAGCAGGTAATCCTATTCCGAGAAATGAAAGTGATGATTCCGCAAGGATCGCGGAAGAAACACCAAAAATAAAACTGATCATCACCGGCCTGAAAGCATACGGTATAATATGATGACTCAATATGCGCAGATGAGGAATATTCAAAACCTGCGCAGCTTTAATATAATTGCTCTCCTTCATCTTGTATACCTCGGCACGCATGTATCTAGCCATCACAGGCCATCGAAGCAACGCAATCGCTCCCATCACGATTAACCACCCTTTAATGGGAACAA
>JAYUXX010000247.1:0-10271 GCA_043752765.1 Saprospiraceae bacterium
ATATGCTTTCCTACACGCTAACATCATCCAAAGAAAAAGTACAGGTAATGCACAATATTAGCAACAAAGCGTTTGATGTTCATTTACCAAAAGGTGCTAAAATGTTATCAAATCAAGTGGAACTACCCGATGATAAAATCAGGATGGAAGCATACACTTCAGCCATGGTTGAAATAGCAAAATAATAATTTGTTCGTGTTAGGTTTTGCCTCCGATCACCACCTGGTGACGCGTAGTTCGATTAGCCCGCTCAAGAGAAGTAGCTACATAATCAATTTGTTCAAGCAAACGCTTCGCATCCTTATCCTTATCCTCAAACTTATAAATGCTCTGTGCATAGAATTTCGCCTTTTCAAAATCTTCCAGATAAAAATAAATGAGAGCGAGATTATACAAACCAATATGCTTTAATTTGATGCCATCTTTATCAACAGCTTTACACCCTGCGTCTTCTTTTTTGTAAAAAATGATGGCAGGTTCAACTGATGATTTTACTTCATCAAGGGATTTGTCGGCATCCATAAGTTTAAAAGCTTTTTTTACGGTTTCAGCTGCACTTGCATACCCAGCATAGAGTGGATGTTTTTTTCTGCCGATCTTTTCAATACGTTCATTTTCATTGATCAGGGGATACCCCAGGCGATTGTTAATTAAATCTTTAATCACTTTCATTCCTTGCTGGATCCTGTTCTTTTGTAATTCAGCGAGTTTGAAAGTGCGGCTTGATCTCCAGTATCGATCAACATCGGAAAAGCTGCTATAATTAGTTGATCGCCATGTCTGATCATCTGTCAGATGGTATATGTATTCATCGATCAGCGTTTTGCCTTTTTTATCTGACACACGAATTGCCATTGGCTGAGAATACCGTAATTCAATGTAATGTTGTGTTTTTACAACTTCCTTTCCATCCTTGTCTTTACTCTTGGTTTGTTGCGTACCTCTTCGCTCACCATACACATTAAAATCACCGATCGTTGCTTCAATGTGAACGTCTCCCCTGTCAAACAGTTTGTCATATCCGGCGAGAGATAAATATTCATTTTCCAATGTAGCTTCTGTCAGGCCTGTTCGTAATAATTCGCCACTCCGCATTTCTACTTCTGCTGAATACGTGGTGAATGAAGGATCAAGCGGATCGTCCGGTATTCTGTAGTACTCAACCGATACAGATTCGTGGCCAACCGTGACCAATTGGGCCAGACCAAAAAATGGAGTCAAAAACAGCAAACATGAAAACAGGTAAAGTTTCATTTTTTTAAATCTTAAGTCGTTAAGATCAATAGCTAAATAACACTTATCATTAATAATTAATTCCAGGCTTTATTCAAACTAAAATCAGATCATGGTTTACACTACTATTTGATTAAAGACAAAATCGTATTTACATCAACATTGAATCTCAACCTTTCGTGCTATTTCCTATCTTTCCCGCATGTCATCACATGTGATCATTTCAGGCGCAGGACTTTGCGGAACATTATTGGCTTTAAAACTAGCAGACCGGGGCCATACTATTACAATTTTAGAAAAGCGCGGGGATCTGCGAACCGAAGAAGTTGCTGCTGGACGATCGATCAATCTCGCATTATCGGATAGAGGTTTGGCCGCATTGGATCTGGTAGGGCTTCGCGAAAAAGCCTTAGCCATAAGTATTCCAATGCTTGGGCGGATGATCCATACGAAAGACGGTCAGACCACACGCCTATTACCTTATAGCGGCCGGTCTGAGGAATTCATCCAATCTATTTCCCGGCATGGACTTAATGCCCTGCTACTGGAACAAGCTGCACAACATCCATTGATCGATATCAGGTTCAATGCTGCGATTGACTATGCAAACGTAATGAAGGCGCAGGCTTCAGGTTCCGATTTGCGTACTGGAGTTAAATTTTCGGTAAAGGGTGATCTATTAATTGGAACGGATGGCGCAGGTTCGGATGTCAGGCAAGGGTTTATCAACCAGGGAGGTAATATCAGATTCAATTTTAGCCAGGAGTTTCTTGACCATGGTTATAAAGAATTAGAAATTCCTGCAGGACCGGGGAAGACTTGGCAAATTGAAAAAAATGCTTTGCATATCTGGCCGAGACAAAATTATATGTTGATCGCCTTGCCTAATCTTGACGGGAGTTTTACAGTGACTTTATTTTTACCTTTTGATGGTGATCCTGGATTTGACCAGCTCAATAGTCCTGATTCTATTTTGCAATTTTTTAGTAACCGGTTTTCAGATGTGGTTCCCTTAATGCCAGAACTGGTACATGATTTTATATCTCATCCGACCGGGTCACTGGGTACAATTCGCTGCAGTCCGTGGTACACAGAGCATGCTCTGTTAATGGGTGATGCCGCGCACGCAATCGTACCTTTTTATGGTCAGGGAATGAATTGCGCTATGGAAGATGTATTAATTCTGAACCGGATTCTTGATAAGCAAAAAGAGGACTGGCCGGTTGCATTTAAAGAATATCAAACCAAACGGAAAAAAGATACAGATGCGATCGCAGATCTTGCTTTAGAAAATTATACAGAAATGCGGGATCATGTAGACAATCCGGAATTTATAGCGAAGCGTGCTATTGAAATGCAACTGGAAAAAAAATATCCGGACTATGCTTCTAAATATAATCTCGTAACATTCCGTGAAGATGTTCCCTATTCTGTTGCTAAAGAACGAGGGCATCGCCAGGATGATTGGTTACTGGACTATTGCAGAAAAAATGATACGAATAATTTATCTGCTATTGAACTTGAATCCATCTACACAACATTGATGATGGAACAGGGTGATACATTTCCAAATTAATAAAACGATGTAATGTCATTTTTACAAAAATTATTTGGAAAGAAATTAACTTGTTCTGCTACATCCTATGATAAAAATACATTCAGGGAGCATGCAGTGATCATTTACTTTGACTATCAAAAGGAGACCATTGAGGACCTCCATCAATTAGCGGATAGGCTTGAGCAAATCATATCAAAAAACAATGTGGGGATGTATGATGGACACGAAATAAGGATGGACCTGAATGATGGAAGCTTATATATGTACGGTCCAGATGCTGAACAACTCTACAAGGCAATTGAGAAGACTTTATTATCGACTGATTTTATGATAGGGGCTAGAGCAATCCTCCGGTTCGGCCCACCTGAAGACGGAATCAAACAAATTGAAATTATCGTCGGTAAAAACAAAGCCGTGTAAAGCATTTATAGCAGAATACTCCTGAATATTAAACATTCCATAACTTCACAACCATGATACGCAGACCTTTCAACCTACAACAATGGATCGATGAACACCGGGCTGAATTGAAACCCCCGGTTGGAAATCGTAACCTATATCATGATGCAGGAGATTACATCGTCATGATCGTAGCGGGGCCTAATGCCCGGAAAGATTATCACTTCAATGAAACTGAAGAACTCTATTACCAACTTGAAGGTGATATCAATGTCAGGATTCAGGAGGATGGAAAAGCAGTAGATATTCCAATCCGGCAAGGTGAAATGTTTTTACTACCCGCGCGAACTCCACATAGTCCTTCCAGGACGGCAGGCTCTATTGGACTCGTAATCGAACTGAAGCGCAGCAATAATGAAGAAGATGGTCTTATGTGGTTTTGTGATAATTGTAACACAAAGATTCATGACACGTTTTTCCATTTGACGAATATTGAAAAGGATTTCCTTCCACGCTTCAAAGAATTTTACACCTCTGAGGAAAAACGAACTTGTCCGAACTGCGGCCATATCATGGAGGCTGACGCGCGTTTTGTCGATTGATCCAGCGTTAAATTTTGGCATTTATTTTTCCAGATACATTGATTCCTGATCAAATCACCAAATGCTATGGCTTACAAGATCTGGATTTCCTTTTTCCAAAAAATAAAATAAAAAAGAATTGATGATCATGGGACGAGTACATCCTGCTACAGTCAATTTCACACAGAATTGTGCAATGTGCATCTCAACTTTTTCCAAATGAGGTCTAACAAATGAAAACATATTTTGCATCTGATTTTCATCTGGGCACTGACGGAGCTACTTCAAGTTCGGAGCGTGAACGATTGATCGTGAAATGGATTGACGAATTTGCGCATGATATGCAAGCGCTCTATCTGGTAGGTGATGTTTGGGATTATTGGTTTGAATACGGGCAGGTTATACCAAAAGGTTATTCAAGATTGCTTGGTTGCCTGGGAAGATTAAAAGATGAGGGCATCCCAGTTTATTATTTTACGGGCAACCATGATATGTGGATGTTCAGTTACCTCACTGATGAATTTGATATTCCGATTTACAGATCGCCGGTTATACATGAAATAGCGGGAAAGAAATTCTATATCGGACATGGCGATGGCCTGGGTCCTGGAGATAACGGATATAAATTCATAAAAAAGGTCTTTGCTCATCCTGTCAGTCGCTGGGTATTCGCGCGAATTCATCCTAACACGGGTTTGCGCATTATGAAGTTTTGGTCCGGGAGAAGCAGGAAGCATACTCACGAGGCAAAGTTCCTTGGCCCTGAAAAAGAATGGCTCGTCCAGCACGCGCTGACCATTTTAAAGAATGAACACATCGATTATTTTGTATTCGGGCACCGCCATCTGCCCATTGACTTCAATCTGGGGGTGAATGGTTCGAGGTATATAAATCTTGGAGATTGGTTGATATACAACACGTTTGCTGTATTTGATGGGGAGAAATTGTCTCTCGAAACCTATCATGCACCGAAGAAAAATGCCGCTAAATAGAATTTTTACCTTTACATTCTCGTTTACGGCATTGATTAATTAAAATTTCTTCTCAAATGTATTCTCCTTCGAAATATTCGCTGCTGGCTTCATTCCTCGTAGCATTCTCCATAATTTCTCTGTCTGCTCAAACGCCCATCACAGAAGCTACGCGGAGCGCAGAAGTATTCCCCCAATGGCCCGGCTGTAAGGCTGAAATGGGAGATTGTTCAAAATCAAAAATTTCAGAATTCATTATATCTAATCTTAGAGTCCCTGACGAAGCCAAAGCTCAGGGGGCCGGTGGTGTAGTGATGGTTGAGTTTGTGATTGAAAAAAATGGAAATATTGGTGAAGTGAGGACACTTCTTGATCCGGGATTTGGACTGGGAAAAGAAGCTGTCCGGGTAGTAAGCCTGATGAACGAGAAGAAAATTAAATGGACCCCAGCAGAAGATAAAGGCAAAAGAATTCCCTTTCGATATATGACACCTGTAAGCTTTAACCTGGCAAGACCCGTTGAAGTTTCGAAGAAAATAGCTGTTGAACAAGTTGTGACAGAAGAAGTCTACGATGTAGTAGACGTTATGCCTAGATATGCTGGCTGTGAACCTTCCGTGACGGATACAATGGATTGTACGTTCATGAATATGATAAGTCACATTCAGACAAATCTAAAATACCCGGATACGGCGCAAACAGTTGGTGTTCAGGGACCCGTTGTGGTTGAATTTGTCGTTGACAGCAGAGGCTTAGTGACCGAGCCGACAGTAATTAAAAGTCTTGGGTTTGGCTGCGACGAAGAAGCTGTCCGGGTCATCTCCCTAATGCCTATATGGCAGCCTGGATTAATGGCGGGCATTCCTGTGTCCGTACGGATGGTTATTCCAATCCTGTTTCAGATATCCAAACCTGAGAAAGAAGAATAAACCTGATAGTCTCTAAGGGTTGGAGTTGATTCCTGGATATTAAATCTTTGATATCGTTATATAATGGCCCTAGAAATTGGTCATAATAACCAAGTCTAAATGCCATTTTTACACTTCCAGACGTAATAACCAAGTGTTAAAATCCTAGTGGGGAGCCTCATTATCAGGGGGTTTAGGACCTGGTGGCAGGGCTAGTGGTGGCACCACTTTGACACGCTGATGACTGATCGTTTATTCAACTGGAATAATTCATCAAGTCTTGTTGCTTTAACTTCAATTGACTTGATGACATTTTGACAGATAAATATTGATTTTTCTGACTATTTGGCGGCTTACTTCAAATGGTATGTCCTTTGACCTTAAGGGTTTATATTCTTAAACTCTAAACTCATATGAAAACATACGCTTGCCGTCCAGACCAAAGGACAAGATTTCAAACCAGAATGACTCCACAGGGAATTCATCCTTTTGCACAAATGCCGGTTTCTCGAGAAATGAAATCGACCAGGCCTGCAGCTAATATTATCCGCCTGGAAAACGGATACCATATCCAATTGGCTATCCCCGGTGTACCCAAGGATCAAATCAAGATCGATATGATCGAAGGCCAACTTGCCGTATCAACCACCAACCCTAACCAGGAAACAAAAACAAGTTTTGTTCGTCATGAATTCGACTACACCACTGCTAAAAGGATTTTCAAACTACACAGAAACGCGAACATAGAAAACTTGGTAGCCTCCTTTGATCAGGGAATTTTGACCATTGTCATCCCTGATAAAGAACCTGAAACCAGAAAAATTGAAATTCAATAATCCTTCAAATTCATTTGCCATGCACAACACAAAATTTAATCCGATGCAGCCATCAGAAGCGATCAGTAAATGGGTGGATAGCCTTATCAATACTACACTGTCCGATGTGATGGGTTCTGATTACTCGGCATCCTCTCCTGCGGTGAATATCAGTGAGAACGAATCACATTTTATACTTCAGTTAGCCGCACCTGGATTGACTAAGCAAGACATCAATGTTAATATTGAAAATGACCACCTTGTCATCTCAGCAGAAAAAAACATTGAAACCGAGGGTCGTATTACGCGAAGAGAATTTAATTATGGAAGTTTTAAGCGATCTTTTCGACTCGATAATAAAATCAATCGCGATGGTATTGTTGCCACGTATCAGGACGGGGTTCTAAAACTTACATTGCCGAAAAAGGCAGAGACGGCTATAAAAGCCAGCTCAACAATCGAAATTATTTAATGAGGTTTAATTGGAGTTATTAAAGCCATCCAAACGGGTGGCTTTTTTATTTGTACAAACCTGATGGACTGTGTATGAATTGCAAGCTGAAAAATAATTGAGACGCTATTTCATTCGTCAAAAAAAAATAAGAGATTCTTTCAACTTCAAAATAAATATTTTGTAAATACCCGTATCCGAATTTATCGCAAGCAAAAAATTAATTTACTCTTTTACGCATCGAAAAAACTGTCCTGTCCAGGAGCGGTTCATCAGCAGGGTTATAACCATACGCTCGGAGTGACAAATGATAAGCTGATCGCAACTTAAAAGCGTCAGATTGTTGTCTCCAGTAAAAGACATTATTCGCAGCATCTCTGGAAGATTGTTTTTTAAATGCTGTTCGGTCTAATCTTTCTTCCACAGGAACAAATTATTCAAAGTTTAATTTTTCAAAATCGTCAAGATCTTTTAATCTTCCGGATTCAATCTTGGCTTTAAGAAGAAATGGCAAGGAAATTATTCTGACCTCCAGATCTTCGACAACTTTAATCTCAGCTTGCATATACGTTTCACTAAAGTTAAGCCCTTTGACCGCTACCATAATATCTATACTTACGGGCGGTCTTCCAAAAGTAAATACATCAACTTCAATATTTTCAAGAAAGTTATATATCGTCATATCAAATATGGGCATTCCAAAGTGATGAAAAGCTTTTACCAGTTTATGATAATTTTCTTCCCTTTTTTCTACCCATATATCAAGATCTCCTGTAGTCCGGTTATATCCATGCAGAATTACGGCATAACCCCCTACTAAAATATAATTTACATCGCTTTTATTGAGCGATCTAATAAAATCCTGAAAGTCCGGATTGAAAATATTTTGCATACAAATTCAAGAAGCTCGTAGTAATAATACTCAATTATTCATTTCCCTTACTCCATGAGTCGGTGACTGTAGGTTTTATATTCTAATTGAGATGGTACCACAATAGCAAATACATCGATCTTCTCATGATGTGATTGAATGGTGATATCCTCCCCATCTTCCAGAATAAGAAAATCATCCTGTTCCACCGTTTTCCCATTGATCACGCCTGATCCTTCTATGACGTACAATGATCGAATGACATCTTTACTCCCGGGCCATGTAAAAACTTCTTTACTACCTTGAATTCTTCTGATTTCAACATTGGGAGTGTCCAGTTGCATCAAACCATGTTCACCAGCGTAGTACGTAATCGTGGCCCCATCGATTTCTTCTTTATTAAAAGCGGAACCTTTGTAATCGTCATAGGTGGCTTCCTGCAACAATGTTTTTGATAGATCAGGATCGATCCAGATCTGGAAGATGACGCCACCTTTCTCAACGTGTTCAGCATGCGAAATTCCATTTCCCGCGCGGATGATCTGGACATCTCCAGCTTCGAGTGGTTTCCAGCCATTCATTTTCGAATCAAAATGTCTGATTTTGCCTTCCAGTACAAAGGACATAATCTCGAATCCTTTATGAGGATGAAGCCCGATCGTGCTATCCACCAGTGCTTCTGCACGGGCCCAATAAAATAAGGATGAATAAGGTCTGACAAACCCATGATCCTGTGGAAAACCAATGGGTTTATTCTCAAGGATTTGTCCATTATTAAATGACCCACGGCCCTGCTGTGATATTGAAATGATTCGCATAGTTGATAAAAACGATTGTGTGATTTTATAAGTTCAAAAAAATAACCAACGATTTCCTGCCAATAGAGCCATGAAAATCATTCATGGACAACCCGATCCTGAATTCTAATTAGATTTACACCCTTATTAATACTGAATAGATACACAATGAATAAAATAATCATCGGCTGCTTTCTTTATGCTGCTATTTTAGCATGTGCGGGTAATGGGAATTCAAAAGTAAATAGTGGAGAGATCCCTGATGGTCTCCGGATTTATAAAAAGTATTGTGTCCTTTGTCATGGTGTTGATGGTGATTTAGGAGTAAGTGGTTCCAAAGATATAGGGGTTTCACTGCTATCGAAAGCAGAACGTATTTCTCTGATCAAAAACGGAAAAAATACAATGACCCCATTCGAAGGAGTTCTCTCTCCGGAAGAAATCGAGGCCGTAGCTGAATATACAATGACAATCAAGTAAGATGATAGAGAATAACGTGATTGGTGTTATGTCTGGAAGTTCACTGGATGGTCTTGACCTGGCGATGTGTCAACTAACCGAACAAGATAACATCATGCAATGGAAGATAATCGAAACCATCACGATTCCGTATCCTGCGTCGTGGTATAAGGAACTTGCGTCAGCAACAACTCTGGGTGGTTTTGAATTGATGCGATTAGATGCTGCATTTGGAGAATTTATAGGGCATGAAATCAAGATGTGGATGATGGGGAAAAACTGGACTGTTGATTACATAGCTTCTCACGGACATACGGTGTTTCATGAACCAGTTTTGGGCTTTACCACGCAAATCGGCAGCGGTGCTCATATAGCAGAACAAACCTGTCTGAATACGATCACGAATTTCAGAAATGCAGATGTAGCTTACGGCGGACAAGGTGCACCTTTTGCACCTGCAGCAGATCGTGCATTATTTCCGGGTTATGATGCCTATTTGAATCTGGGAGGTATTGCAAATATTTTTCTAAATACAAATGATAATCGCTGGCTCGCTTGGGATATCGGACCATGTAACCAGGCCCTTAATTTTCTCGCCAGAAAATCCGGGCAGGAATATGACAGTGGTGGGAAACTGGCATCACAAGGTGCAGTATTAGATGCTATTCGTCATGACCTCATTGCTATGTATCCGTATCACGGCGGATATCCGAAAAGTATTTCAAACGCTCTGGTTCAAAACACCTGGATTGATTACCTTGAATTAAGACAAGAAAATGCGCTTGATCTTCAATCGACGGCAACAATTGCAGTAGCCGATATGATCACGCTACATTTGTCGTCTATCATAAAACGCCCTGCTAAAATTTTAGTTACGGGTGGCGGAGTACACAATGAACATCTCATCAACTTATTACGAAAGCAAGGTACGGACATGGGTGTGTCGTATGAGATTCCCGATCATCAGATCATTGATCATAAGGAAAGTTTACTGATGGCTTATCTAGGTTATCTTACCATGCATGATCGACCTTATGGAATTCATTCTCTTACAGGGGCAACTTGTGATTGCATCGGTGGTGTGCTACATAAAGCCGTTAGATGAAGCCACGCATACTCGTCACAGGAGGTACCGGTTTACTTGGTTCCTATTTGCTAAGATGGTTTAAGAGAAACGGATACGATCACCTCACAGCTACTTTTCAAAACCCGAAATCTAAAATTCCTG
>JAYUXX010000248.1:0-4307 GCA_043752765.1 Saprospiraceae bacterium
TTATTCCACTCGGATGCCGCCCTGTAGTGGTCTACAATAAATGTAGCAAGGTCTTTTTTCGTTACGAAAGATTCGCCCTTATAGTTTTTTTCAAAATGAAAAGACTTATTATACAAAGCCGGAGAAATTTCTGCAGCAGCTTTATATTCAGTCGGTAATACTTTATACTTCTCCCCCCAATCCATCGTAGTGGTCTGTAAATTTTCTGTTCTGTAGAATTTAATTTACACGTTTTAGATCGTTCACGATAGCTTTCCTGGTTTTTTCAAGCTGTTCTTTTGGGGGAGCATAACTTCCACCTGCAATACTCAACACAATTGATTCCAGATGAAAATAAATTCCGGGATATGTTGTGTCCTTTCGACCTCCGCGTGAAACTAACGCCGCCATATGGTTTTTATATGGGTTTTTATCATTCGAAAACCTGATATCTCTATTGATTCTGAATACACTATTCTTTGGGGCTGCTTTTAATTCAGGATCTAATTTTTTCATCAGATCAATTACCTCCTGAACAAGTTGATTAAATGGCGTTTTTACGTGTTGTTCATATCTTTTTTTATTGTTGTTGAACCACTCCGTTGTATTGTTTGCAATCAATTCTTTGAAAAACAAAACGTATTCTTTGCCCAAAGTCATACTAAGATTTTTTTCTAAAACTAATACAGAACCTTCAAAGCGTGCAAAAGTGTTGGCATGTAACGCACTTTTTTTTGACGCAAGATTATGTTTTGCTAAACACCTTTTCTTGAGATACGGAGCAGATCTCCTTCGCTTCTTTAAATAGCATCCTGGCCCACTTTAGATTTTCATCCATTGTCCTGATTATCTTCGTTACTATGAGAGCCAAAAAATCATTTGGTCAACATTTCCTTACTCAGGAGCCTATCGCAGAACGTCTTGCTACGTCTCTCGATACCTCTGACGCCGAATTAGTAGTTGAAATTGGGCCTGGCAAGGGAATATTAACCCGATACCTTCTTAAACAAGCCTTACCAGTGTATGCGGTTGAACTTGACCGCGACATGATTCCTATTCTTGAGCGTGAATTTGCCGGTACATCGCTACATCTTATACAGGGTGATATTTTGCGAATACGGATTGACGAAGTTTTAGGGGCCGATGCCAATTTTGTTTTAGTAGGTAATTTTCCGTACAACATCTCCAGTCAAATTGTTTTCCTCGGATTGCAATACCGCCATCGTATGCCTTTTTTGGCGGGTATGTTTCAAAAAGAAATGGCCGATCGGATTGTCTCACCTCCCGGAAGCAAAACGTTTGGCGTGATCTCTGTATTGGTACAAGCATATTTTCATCCTCAACTTCTCTTCCATGTAAAGCCGGGATCTTTCTCACCCCCACCCAAAGTGAACAGCTCTGTGATTTCTTTGAAGAGATTTCGTTCTGAAATCGATGGTGTGCCGTTTCAATCTCTCCGCCAGGTTGTGAAAGTTGCTTTTAGTCAGCGAAGAAAAAAATTACGTAATACCCTTAAAGGCATAATATCCGAAGAGATCCTAAAGGAAGAAGGTGTTGTTGATCTGCGGCCCGAACAACTAAGTGTTGATCAGTTTATCATGCTTACAAAACATATGATGGCCTCTCAGCTCACATAGTCATCCTTCACTACAAGGGCGTAATAGTCATCTTCCAGGGCTACATATCCCTGATCATAGCAGAAGTAGTACGTCTTTCCGGATCGTGTACGATATACGTTAGTGAAATAATTAAAATTTAAGCCTGCATCCACAAGCTTGTGTTTATGCGCCTTTGCTTTTCCATTCGGATTGAGGTCTGATAGAATGCTTCTGTTTTTGCGAATGGTATAGTTGACCTTCCGCATGAAATTACTGATCTCGGCATTCAGATTATTGAAGTGTTGCGCCCGGCAATAGTCAGAACAATATTGTTTGTCACGCCTGCCCCGAATTTCTTCTTTGCACTCCTTGCATTGCTTTTTTTCAGATACCATCGCTGAAATTGTTTTTCCAACTTATATATGTATCCGACATGGTAAATCGTACCCCCAAGTCTAAAAAATTACCAGATTTTAATTCTCTCTTCTTTTTTGCGATACCAGGGACTGTTCGCATAAATCTCAAATGCATTGTAGAATGAATCAAGATTGGATGGTGCTGCTACGGCGCGATACATTCCAGGCGGATGTGGATCTGTTTTGATTTGGGTTCGTAAAGCCTCTGTCCGGGTTTTGGTTCTCCATACGGTAGCCCACGACATAAAAAATCGTTGTTCGCCAGTATATCCATCTATTGGTTGAGGCTGGACGTGACGGCCATAATAAAGTTGTAACGCATCATACGCCACGCTTAGGCCTCCAAGATCTGCGATGTTCTCACCTAACGTAAATGTTCCATTCAATGGTAAGTCTTCAAACGGCTTGTATTCATCAAACTGTTGAATCAACTTAATCGTCAGGTTGTTGAACCGCTCCCGGTCTTCTGCGGTCCACCATTCATTCAGATTGCCCTCCTTATCAAACCGGCTTCCCTGATCATCAAATCCATGCGTGATTTCGTGTCCGATGACAGCACCAATTCCTCCATAATTGACAGCGGCATCTGCTTGCCAGTCGAAAAACGGAGGCTGTAATATGGCTGCCGGAAATACGATTTCGTTGAACATTGGATTATAGTATGCATTGACAACCTGAGGTGCCATAAACCATTCGTCACGATCAACCTTATTCTGTATGCGCTTAATGTCTTTTTTAAATTTCCATTCTACTACCGAGAGAAGATTTCCCAGATAACTTTCACCTTCCGGCGTAGCATCCATCTCAAGCTCATTATAATCTTTCCAGATATCGGGATAACCGATTTTTACATTAAATGAATCTAGTTTTTCAAGTGCATACTTTTTTGTTGCATCTCCCATCCACTCAAGTTGCTGAATTCGGTTTTTAAAAGCCTGCACTATATCCTCCACCATCTCGAGGGCGGATTCTTTTGCGCTTGCAGGAAAATGTTGAGATACAAAAAGTTGCCCGAGAGCCTCTCCCAGAAATTGGTTGATCACTCTTACAAGCCTTTCTCTGCGAGGTCGCATCACTTCCACACCGTCTAATGTCTTTGAAAACAAATTAAAATGCATTAGCTCCAGTGAGTCATGCACATATGGTGCTGCATGATGTATCGACATGAAAAGGAGATATTGCCTTATCGTTTCAATAGACAGAACAGGCAGATACGTATTCAGGTGCTTTATATAGTTCGTATCCGTGATGATCACCTTGTCTTTCAATTCGACGCCCATTGCGTTAAAAAAATTAGTCCATTCAATTGACGGGTATCTGGATTCCAGTTCTTGTAATGTGTGGGGATTGTAGAGTCGATCCATTTGCCTTCGGTCTTCTTTGGACATCATTTGAGAGGCCAGTTCGGTCTCCAGCGAGAGAATGTGTTCGGCAACATACAAGGCTGTCTCCGGGGAATAATCAGCTTCATGAATAAGAATCTCTATAATGTACTTTTGGTATTCACTGCGGATATGAATGGCCTTTTCGTCCTGATCTAAATAAAAATCTCGCTCAGGCAGGCCGAGGCTCGCAGGCTCCAGGTAGGCCGCGTATGTCTTACTATCCCCCAGATCCGGGTGTATGCCAAAACTAACTAGTGCTCCTAGCCCCCTGGAAATTAAGTAGCCAAGTAATTGAGGCAGATCGTCGTGTTGATTTAGCTCTTTAATTGTTATTAATTCGGATTGGATTGCACTGAGCCTAGCGGATTCTCTTTTGGCGGAATCCATTCCGCATTCAAAAAGCCGGGCGGCTTTATTCCTGGATGGGCCCACTTCGATAAGCTCATTATCCAAAATTGTTAATACTTTTTCATCCGTATTCCTGCCCAATTCATGGAAACTACCCCACGAACTTCGGTCTGCCGGAATCTCGGTAGCCCGGTTCCAGCCACCATTGACAAACATATAGAAGTCATCTCCGGGTTTCGTATTTGTATCAATGTAATCGAGATTTATGCCTTGGCTCATGGTGCGTTTTTAACTTGTGTATTTAGAATTCTCTATAATGGGTTGACGTTTGTTCGTCGGTAAAATAATCCTGTGATTTATATCTGTATTTATTACGCTATTGTAAAATGATTGTTATGTTTACGTCTTCCTGGCAAAATATTGATTTGCTCTTTCATTACCCTACTTGCTTTTTATGTTGGGTATGATTTGTATAACCAATTTCTGCGCTGGAGTAAAATATGGGGTTTATGTGGGTTGGTTGCCCCTTGGCAACCATAGACAGGGAGGTTAGCCTCCCTGCACTATTTTAGCCTCACCCC
>JAYUXX010000249.1:0-1654 GCA_043752765.1 Saprospiraceae bacterium
TCTGATAGCACAGCACCCGTATCCGCAAATCGATCTTCCGCATTCATATGTCATTTACTTTTTTGATTTTTGAAAACGTTTTTTGATCGGTTTGGAATACACCCGTTACATAACCTTTTATCTTGCTTTCAAAATCGGTCGAATCCACACTCATCTTTTCATTGAAGAACGGAAAGGAATACCGAATCGCCATAGGGTCTTCCTGGTCAGGCTCAAATCGAATCATTTGTTCGCCTTCTAAATAGAAAGGTGAGTTTAAATTTTTATCAGCCCATTTGGAAGCTTGTTGATGAGCATCACCTAGATAAACCATGGCCCTATCGGATTGAGTATTAAATGCCCATCCGTTTATTAAATCTTCCGCTTTAAGATCAGCAGTCCACTCAAAATCTAATGACATTATTTTATGTCGTTCGTGCCAACTATCTCCACGATGCCAATAACCATCAGGTATAATGTCCTTAAACTCTTTTCCGTAAATACTATCCTCCATCCACTCGATCCAGATACTTGTAAGCGAAAGTCCCTCCTGTTTTTTTAAAATATCTAGTACAGCACTTGTCAATGTGTCTCTTGATGCAGGAGCTTCATCGGTAAAAGGAAGAATATATAATGCCGATCCAATAACACCAACTGAAGTCCGCTCAATTCCTATTTGGTTGAAGAAATCAAAAACTTTTCTTGCATTCGATACATCGATACGACTCCTACTCAGCGAAGTTTCAATTTCAGTGGAGGTTATACCGAGGTCCGTATCATCCTTATACCAGATTATTTTAAACTGTACTTCAGGATCATCTTTAGCGGCAACAATTGAAGTAACCTTTTTCTGATAAAAATTTTTGAGATGAAGGTCACGTGTACTGCGCACAACATCCATTTGTCCGGGAAATTTCTTTTCAAGCCAGGAAGCAAGATTATCTTTTCGATCTTTCTTTTGAAAACAACTAAAGAGGGACATAATGATAACAAGTGTGAACCACGAATGATATATAAATTTCTGGCGGGGCATTTTTATATACATCTATCTTCAATTATGTTCGGAATAAGTGCACAACCCTTAAAACTAAACTTTATAAACTTTATAATCAGAAGTCTGTCTTAATCATTAGACTTTTAGAAAAGAAGAGTCATGCGCGAATCTTAATTTATATGTAATATTGTCCTCATATATCTAAAGTGACCATGAAAATTACAGAAGAGCTTATCGACGAGATTCTTGCCCAGGGTGAAAATGGTTCACTCGACCCATCGCCATATATGGAGAGTCTTAAATATCTCCTGATGGATGATGATGAGGTGGAAATGACCGAAGAAGATCATGCATACATGATATTCCTTGGCACAATTTGCCTGGAAAGCCTTAAGCGCACCGACCTGCACAAAGAGATTGATGATGAAGAGCTCTTGTTTGATATGGAAGATGCGAATTGGGATGCCCTCGAAGAAGCAGATGGTGATCTGGATGTATTTATAAATGCAATCTCTGAAGATTATCCAGAACAGGACCTTCTCGATTTTATGGCTTTTTCAATCCTTCCTGTTGAAGATGAAGAAGACGATGAAGAGGATGAACCTGTCATGAGTTCAGAAGATGCACAACTGCTTGGCTTTATGCGCTTGAAGGCAATGATCGATGTGATATTGTTGCCAG
>JAYUXX010000250.1:0-4288 GCA_043752765.1 Saprospiraceae bacterium
CCCGTATTCATTGAGTCAGACGACATCATAAATACATTGGATTTTTCAATGGCTATCAACACTGAAAACCTTCGTTTTGAATCCGTCATTGACCACACAGGCGAACTTCAATTCGCTGCATTTTTAAATCCGAATGATCTGAAATTACGATTTACTTCGAATAGCTTTTCACCTTATCCAATGATTCCATTAAAGGTGGTTTCAATTCGATTCAAAGTATTATCCGGCATCATACACAGGTCTGATATGTTAATGATTGTTTCGTACCTCAATGGAGAACCTTGTACAGCCGAATTGCTGGGTGATGATTTTCCATTGAGCAACAAAGATGTAATTACAAATGAAACATTTATCACACCAAACCCTGCTGCTGATTTTATTTACATTGAATCAGACGAAGAAGGGTTATTAGATATGTTTGATATTCAGGGCAGAGCGGTGGTTCATAACATGAATATAAATAGTCATGAGGTGAATCGTATTGATGTTCAAAAACTACCTCGTGGAAGTTATACGGTACGAATTGTTTCCAACGATCACACTGTGAAAGTTCAGAAAATAGTGTTGCAATAAGACTACTGCGATACACTGAATTAAGTATCCATTTTTTAATCCAGACAAACACTCAAACAAATGAAAATATTCTACAACATTGTCCTATTTGTATTTTTTTCCTTTCAGTTATCAGCACAGAACGGGCTTGAACGAATCATCGTTGAAAAATACTATGTATCTGACGAAAATGATAAAACCGTGGATGGCGACGGAGGAGAGTTGCCTGTAAATTCAGTGACCTATAGGGTATTTGTGGATATGTTGCCGGGTTACATATTTCAAGCAGCTTTTGGTACACCTGAGCATGAATTACGAATCTCAACGACTACCCGATTTTTCAATAATGAAGACAGAGGTGCCGGAGTTCCGAGTTATTCAAGGACCCAGGCCCAAAACAATACAGTCATGCTTGACTCATGGCTATCTGTAGGTGCAGGGCTCAGAGATCATGCAGGCGTACTTAAGGGAGAAGATACTGGTGCGAACACAATTATGAATGCAGATGATGTTCTTCAAAATGAACATGCTGAAGCGGGAATACCTATCAAACTCGAAGATGGTATCGTAGAAGCAGCAACAGAGCCTGTTACGGTCGTTGGTTTTTTTGATACGGATCTTTCGGTACTCGAAGATGCTAATGACGGGCCTATCCCAACGATCGTAAGTACACATGACGGAGCATGGTCTTCTTTAAATGGATCTATGGGTCCTGATTCGACTGAGAACATAGTTTTGATTGGTCAATTCACAACAGACGGTGTTTTTGAGTTTGAATTAAATCTGCAAATACGGAATGAACAAACATTAGGTGTTGAGACGTATGTTGCCCGAAATCCGGTGGATGGTCAAATTTTGTTTGAATCGCTGATTCATTTAGATTCCCTTGGTCTCGAGACATCCACAAAGGAACTGATCACATTACATGATGAGATTAACGTGTTTCCTAATCCAACATCAGGAGATCTTGCAATCGAGATTGATGATCAAATATCAATGGTTAGCAAGCAGAACGAATATAGACTAACAACATTATTGGGATCTACTGTCATTACAGGAAAGATCACTGAGCATTTTTCCTCTCTTGATGTCAGCCAGGTGCTGCCTGGAGTGTATCTCTTATTTATTGAGCTCGATAATAAATATCAGTTTATTGAAAAAATAGTAGTTACTCCCTAGGCATTCTTTTCACAAGCGGCTGGTTTCGCTTCGTATTGTTTCTTGGATCTTATAACTGAACTTATGAAGAAGTTGAGGTTGTGGTTAGGGCTTACTATATGTTTATGTTCATCAATTCAGACATATTCACAAGGGATTGTAAGAGGAAAAATTTCGGATGAAAATGGTGAAGCCCTGATCGGAGCATCCATCTTTCTGAAAGAACAAGCAAGTATAGGAGCATCTACCGATATCGATGGGAATTTTTCTTTAAAGATTCCTTCTAATGCTGAATACACACTTGTGTTATCTTATGTGAGTTACGAATCTGTCGAGACGAAAGTTCAGGTCTATGACGGACAAGTGGTAGTGATGGACTTTGTAATGACAGCTTCTTCTATAACGCTTGGTGAAGTTGAAATTGTAGCCAAGCAGGATAGGAGAAATGTGTATTACATGGAAAGCATTAAGAAGAAATCCGCCAGTACGTTGGATTACATGTCTGGGGATTTGATGAACAAGATCGGTGATAACAATGTATCTGCGGCAATTTCCCGCGTCACGGGTGTAGCTACAAATGGAAGCTTTATCACTGTTCGTGGTTTAGGAGACCGCTATGTACAGACTACGATCAATGGTTCATTGATCCCTACACTGGATCCATTTACAAATAACATAAAACTGGATTTATTTCCATCCAGTTTTGTAGATAATATTGTGATTACAAAGACAGCAAGTCCTGACCTCCAGGGTGATTGGTCTGCTGCGTATATTTCCATCGAAACAAAAGATAATCCGGATAAGCTCTCTATTGCTATTGAAACGAAATTTGGCTTTAATCCTCAGACCAGTTTTAAGAAGATTATTTCAAATGAAACAAGTCCGTCAGACTGGCTGGGTTTCGATAATGGATTCCGGGATGTGAATCATGAAAAGTATACTGAATCAACACCTTTTCCAACGAGTTATGAGGAATTTTGTGCTCTTGGTTTGAAGGATTTTTACAGATCTATAGGGATAACTGAAAGTTGGAATGCCGGTAGCAATGTGGGTAATACCTATTTTAAATTAGGACTCATTGAGTTAGGATTACTGGGGAAAGCATTTATTGATGATGAACAGGCTGTCAACAGGGCTACAGAACAATATTATACGGGAGATTTCCAGAATGAGGCCTTTCGGATACTAAATTATAAGGCTGAAGAATCTCTTAATGACTTTGCCAACAATTGGGGAACATTTGAAAAAGTAGCTCCTTTAAATTTTTCCCAGGCCTTTTCAATTGGAAACCAATCCAAACTGTTTGGAAAGCCCATTAGTTTTTTAACAGGGTTCCGATATGGAAACAGTATTCAGTATGATCCAAATTCAACATTAACCCGAACCATAAGCTCAGGACTTGACTCATTAGGCAATCCTTTTTTCCAGCAGAAATATCTTCAGAAGTTTGCTAAATATACAAATGGATGGACAGGTCTTGCTACCGCAAATTTTAAATTGAATGCTCATAATAGTTTCACATTATTATTCATGCCAAATCTAATCGGGGCAAATAGTATACGTGAAGGTGTCGATCAGGAAGGTGCAAACTCTTATAAGTATTCATTTCTTCAGGGGCAATTCTATGAGGAACGTTCTCAATTGGTTTATCAATATAAGTCCGAGCATTATATAGAATCTTTCGGCGCAAAACTTCACCTTTCTGCGTCTTTCGCTGATGGTGAGAGTAGTGCACCGGATTTTAAAAGTCTTCAATATTTCTCAGATGACTCAATATCGTATAGACTGGATAAAACCATCTCAGATGTCAGACGTAATTTCAGATATCTGGATGAGAACGTCCTTGATACAAAGGCATCATTTGAAATTCCGATTAAGGAGCGCCCTGGATTTTTAAGCAAACTTGAAATTGGGGGATCATATTTAATCAAAACCAGAGAGGCATTGCAATATGATTATTTTCTCAGACCAGCCAATGGCGTCACAACCTCATTTTTGAACGGTGATTTAGGTGAATTATTTGCAGATGAAAAGTTTGACATAAGGCATGATTCCCTTAGCGGATTTGACAGGATCGACTTTTATTATAGAAGATCCGGGGATCCCGCTAATCACACAAGTGGAGCGTTTAAAGTGGCTTCCGGGTTTGTTATGATTGATCAAACTATTACTGAAAAAATTCGCTTCAGTGGTGGGACAAGAGTTGAGTACTCAGACATATATACGGATGTCAAGGAGTTTGATGAACTAGGGTATGCACCAAATGATTTAAGACGTAAAACGGAGGGAATTTCTTTTGTTTTAGTTCCAGGCGTAGTCAGCAAATGGAACATCCTGCCCAGTGCAAATTTGATTTATAAAATCAGAAAGGATGAAATCTATCCTTCCAATTTGAGATTAAATTATAGTCATACAATAGCCCGGCCAAGTCTAAGAGAATATACTGAATCTATCGTACGTGATTTTGAACTTAATTCAGATGTATTCGGGAATGCGGAATTAAAATTTGTGGGGATTGACAATTTTGATTTCAGGTATGAAAATTACATGACATCAGGAAATTATTTTTCAGTAAGTA
>JAYUXX010000251.1:0-4278 GCA_043752765.1 Saprospiraceae bacterium
ACCAATAGGATGAGAATGATAAACAATCCCGGAAAACTGTCAATGATACTGATGAGACTCATTACCAATTGATCAAGTGGAAGTGATACCTTTTTAAAATTTGATTTCCCGGAGAAATATGTTGTGAGAATGCCCATTACTACAATGAATAGTATCAAAATTGTTTTCCACAAGTATGGTATCGGCAACCACACAACATAAATAAGTCCTGAAATCAGGAGCAGTGCAATTACAATTTGAAACCATGAAGCCCGCCACTCCTTGTTGCCAAAATATGCTGCTAATGAACCTAAAGGAATGCCAATAAGTAAAGCCAGTAACATTGATCCAAGTCCAATCAATAAACTTACTCTACATCCCCTGATCATACCCGCCATCACATCGCGTCCCGCCATATCTGTGCCTAACCAATGCCGATGAGGAGAATTTTCAAAAGGACTAGCAAGTGCACCAGAACTTAAATCTATTGTGTAATAACTATACGGAATGGGTGCATACAAAATGGTCTCAAATTGAGTTGTATACCAATTGACCGGCGAATGTTGAGGATGATTTAATGATAAAGTTGATTCAGAAACACCCGATAGCACAGGTGAATAAGCAATACCATCAAGTTTGACATAATATGGCTTTTCATTTGCAATGAATGGACCTATAATGGCAATCAATAAAACAACCAGTATAAATATCCACGCAATTCTACTCGCACGCGAAAATTTCCAACCGGGTAACCTAGTAAAAATAGAGCGTCGCGTTTTGATCATGACTGCATCACTTTTACCCTGGGATCAACCCATTTATAAATAATGTCCGTAAGAATATAGGAGAAGATTGTAATGACTGCGCATAACATAAGGATAGGAAAAGCCACTGGCCAGTCACGGGATAATAAACTATTATACATAAGCCGACCCATACCCGGTATACTGAAAATGACTTCAATTACTAAGGAACCGGATAACAAAGCAGGTATAGCACCACCAATCATTGTGATCACAGGAAATAATGCGTTCCGTATCACATGCCTCCGTACAATTGTTTTTTCTGAAATGCCTTGCGCCCGAAGGGTACCCACATAAGGCTGATCAAATTCATGCAAAATAGATTGCTTTACCTGGCGTGATACATATGCCAGTGATCCTAGTGCGAGACATAACACAGGCAATAATAAATGGGAAAATAATATCATCCCTCGCTCAACTGCACTTCCCGCAACCTGATGAGAACCGAGACCACCGGCAGGAAGGATGGATAGCCATTCACCCGATGTGAGAAAATAGATAAACAGAGTTCCCAACCAGAATGATGGCAATGCAAAAAGTGCAAACAAAATCCAATTTAGAAATCGCTCTCCTCTTTGTCCATCATGCGTACCACTCCAAATTCCGATGAAGATCCCAAGAATGATAGATAATAGAAAAGCAAAACCATTTAATAAAAGTGTCCACTTTAATGCACTATATATTTTAGACCATGCATTGCGGCCATCAACAAGTGATGTGAGTGGTCTCTGTAAGAACAGCCCTGTCATCCATTGATGATATTGATTTTGCGAGCCATTCCATCTTAAATCCGGAAACCATTGTATTCCGGAGAATTTGTTAGAACCATTAATTAAGTCATCAAAAGTATTGGAAATCAAACGTAAACGATCCAGCGATTTCTGCTGAATAGAAGTATCGGTGAGTAGAATATTAATTAATGATTTCGCATGCTCATGTATAATTCGCACATCAGCAATACTAAGGGATTGACTATAGAATAAACATAGCCGGGCATCTGCAGAGGTAGCATTTTGCTGTTCACAGGACTCATTTAGACCTGAAATTAATTGCCTATAAAGTTCGTATGATTTTTTTCCTTGCTTTGTTTCGTATATCCATTCTTTTACAATGTTTCGATCATCAACAGGAAGGATCTGTTGTATCGAATCGGAAATCATTCGCGTTGAAATCGAAAAATAAAATTCAGGAATATCAAGGCCCCGCTGGTGCGCTACACGTTTATAGGCCTTTCGATTTTCTACAGGAGTAACAGATGTATGATAACTTCTGTCATCTATGCTGATGTAATCCATCACCGCATCACCAGGTACTTGCTTACTTAACCAAAATGAAATAATGGAAACAATCCACAATAATAGAAGGGCATACAAAAATCTCCTGAGCAAGGATCGTATCATAGCTGGCCTTGATTATCCTGCAAGTCGGAACAGGTTTTCGAAATAGCCGGGTTTCCGTGAAGAAGATATGATGTCAAATTTTTTAGAAACAACGATCCGTTCCATAGGTACATACAGAAATATAGCAGGCTGCTCTTCGTAAAGGATCTCCTGTAAATCATAGTAGCTGGAATCTCTTTCCGCATTTGTGGTAGCTGTGCGAATATTGAGGATTACTTCGTCGGCTTCTGCATTGTGAAAACCACTCCGATTGCCGCCTCCAGCCTGGTCACTGTTCGAATGCCAGTTTTGATAAGGGTCATCCATTGAGGGATTAGGACGGGGACGTAAAGGCATCATATCAAAATTAAACTGTCGCATATCCTGATTAAATTGACTTGGGTCCAGCACTTCAATAACCACATCAAAACCCGCTTTCTTAGCATTTTCCCGAATGATATTAGCCACCAGTTGACCTTCCTCTTTACCAGTAACCTTCAGGCTCAGGCGAAGCTCTTCAAGCTTTCCATTAATAGTTTTATCGGGAGTTCCATTTCCATTTGAATCCGTCCAACCTGCTTCTTTGATTAACTGTAATGACCTGTTGATATCTTGTTTAATAGGTTGTAATCCTTTATGATAATATCTTCGACTGGGATGAAAAGGTCCAATCGTACGCTGACCCAAACCCATAATCACATTATTCATGATCCCATCATAGTCAAGAGAATATGCTAATGCTTGCCTGATGTTCCGATCCGCCAGAATTGAATCGCGGTTGTTTAATTCGAGGTAATAAATTTGAAGTAGTGCAGGAGATTCAAACTTAAATTTCTCTTGCCACTCAGGATCATTTTTCATTTTGATGTAGGAGGATGGAGGAATTTCTCCCATGATATCAATTCTGCCCGATTTTAATGCTGCTTCTGCAGTAGTGGCATCTGTAATGATATGATAAGTCAACGCTTGTGGATATGCCTGCAACAACAAAGGAGGATTTTCAAGCTTGTCCCCCCACCAGTTATCTTTACGTTTCAAATTAATAAATTCACCGGTCGTCCAGGTTTCAAGTTGATAAGGTCCGGATCCTCCCGAAACTTCTCTAAGAAACTTGAGTGATTGAAATGATTCAGCAAATGATTTTAGAAGGCTATCCTGTTCAGGTGTCCATTTTGTATTGGGATCGCGCAATTGGTCCAAGGAAAATTGAGACATGACATTTCCCTCATCATATAAGTAAGCAGGATAAATATTCCAGTTAGTTAAAGCTTCAAGAGATAGAATATAGCTGCTATCAATATAAACGGTGACAAATTTCGGATTGGACTCCTGGATTGTGATCTCATTGAGGAAAGAAAGAGAAGACTTCCAGGTTGGCGTGTTCACATAAGGATTAAATACAGCCCTGAGCGTAAATAAATAATCTTCTCCTGTCACAGGTGTTCCATTGTCCCAAACAGCTTCAGGGCGAAACTCCATTTTAAACATTTTCCCACCAGCATGTTTACCTTCTTTGACATCTTCACCTTTTGGAATTTCAGTAATTAAAAGAGGAGAAAGTTGAAGTGATACAGGATCAAATTCAGCGGCAGGCAGCATGATCAGACCAGTAATCTGAGTTCCGTACGAACTTTTGGATAACATGGGGTGAAGATTTTCGGGTTCACTCGGCAGTCTGATATTAACCGAAAAGTCAGTTGTTGTTTCTGACGTATTCTTGCAAGAGGTAAAGAGCCCAATAATGAAGTACAACGAACATGTAAAAATGATAATTCGATCCCTGATCATTTTTCAAAGATAGTTATGACAATGAGTTTTTATGAGGACAGGCTTGTCTTACTTTTAAAGTGTTCCCAATCCTGAGGCCGGAATAACTTATTTTAATGGATTTTTATTCAAAAACAAACGTATGAAAAAGCAACTCTTGATAGCAGGTGGAAGTGGATTGATCGGCCAGGCATTACAAGAGCTTGTAGAAGTCCATGGCTGGGAAGTTACATTATTAAGCAGGCAAGAAGGTGAAGGTAGAATTCTCTGGAGTCCGGATGAAAACCGGATTGAGTTAAGTAAGAATATGCATTATGATGCCATAGTTAATCTTGCCGGAGCTTCCGTAA
>JAYUXX010000252.1:0-4272 GCA_043752765.1 Saprospiraceae bacterium
ACCATTCAAGTGGGTAATGGAACAAAAGATATTTATGATGTGGTCTCAGAAACATTCATTGCGCAGAATGTAACAGGAGAAACACAAATTATAATTCCAACGGACCAGGCAGTATCTATTGTATTGACACCTGGCGGTGGTGTAGTGACATACGATAATAATAAAATGTTAGTCGATGGAGTCGTAGTCGACTATATGCAAACTCGAGTTGCTTATAATTACCCTCCGAGGATCCAGGCGTTTGCCACTGAAGATACTGTAGTAGAAAAAAATTCTACGATCACGTTTTATGGGAAGGCTATAGATCAGGAGACTAAGGATCTCATCTACACATTTTATCTTCCGGGTGATACGATCTCAGGTCTTGAAAAAATGGTAACCTGGACTTCACCGGATGTAGAAGGCACGTATGGAGTAACACTGATAGTCGAAGATGAAAACCAGCAAAGAGATACTTCAACCTTTACGATCACTGTTGTCAATGAAATCAATATCATCCCGGAGATCATTTCTTTGATACCATCCAGGAAGTACACCGATCCAGGAGGTACTATTCAGTTACTCGCAATCGTGACAGATGGCAATAATGATCCTATCAATTATTCCTGGTCCGCCACGGGTGGTTCGGTCAATGATTCTGGGGGAACCGTGGACTGGACAGCACCACTGACGGAAGGAATTTATACGATACAATTGACAGTGTCTGATGGAAGAGGTGGTATGGCTTCACGCTCTGTTAAAATTTTAGTCCTTGATCCGGATCTTCACATAGATGGGGATATTATCGCATGGTATCCTTTTGCGGGCAATGCTCAGGATATAAGTGGAAATCAACTGAATGGCCAGGTGCTGGGTGCAAAACTTACAGCAGATTCACTAGGCAATGTTAATCAGGCCTATTTCTTTGATGGTATCAATGATCATATCAAGGTTTCGAACGAGCCTGTTTTGAATTTTGAAGAAGGCATTACAGTTTCTTTGTTTGTTAATCCCGGCCTGATTGGCGATAAAGAAAGATTTATCATTTCCCATGGCAGTTATCAAAACCGTTTTAAACTTTCTATCACTCCAGAAAATAAAGTCAGGTGGACTATAAAATTCACCTCGGGACAAATTCGAGATCTGGACTCTGAATCTATTCTTGAAATAAATAAGGTCTATCATGTTGCAGCGTCTTACAATGGGCGGTTCATGATGATCTATATAAATGGTAAACTCGAAAATTTTGTCCCTGCGAGTGGTTCCATCAATCCAAGTCCGGTAGACCTGGAGATTGGCCAAATCTTACCGGATGATCCCAATTATAATTTCCGGGGTGTACTGGATGAAATTAAAATATATGATTTCGCATTGACGCCGGATTCAGTAGCCTCTGAAAGTGGGGTTATTATGACCGCTATTGGTGATGACTATCCGACCGGAGCATCCATTTTCAGTGTGTATCCAAATCCTTCGGCCGGCAGGATCACTATATCCCTGCTGGAGACTTCAAATAATCCTTATCATGCCGGAGCAATAATCAGTATATTGGATATGTCGGGAAGAGAAGTACTCACTTCATTTTTTGGAGATTCACCAACAAAAAGCCTGAATACAACATTCTTACTACCTGGATTGTACATGATAAAGATGTCGATCGAGGGTAAAAACTTTACTGAGAAATTAATCATTGAATAACATCACTAATCAATAACATTCTTAACAATAAATCACAATCGATAATGAGAAGAATTTACCATTTAGTATTACCTCTTTTGTTACTCATGCTTGTCGTCCCCCAATTGGAGGCACAGGTTGCGGTTGCAAATTATCCTTTCAGCGGAAACGCTAATGATGTTTCCCCGTACCGTAACGATGCATCTGTACATGGTGCAATTTTAACACAAGACCGTTTTGGAAGGGCTAACCAAGCCTTTTTATTTGATGGTCTTCAAAGTTATTTGCTGGCGAGTAATGCTCCTCAACTTCAGTCGCCCGTCATCTCGGTTAGTTTCTGGGCAAGAGTTGATGAATTATCTGCACAGGGCGAATCCTACCTGTTGTCACATGGTGGATGGCAAGAGCGTTGGAAAGTTTCAGTCCCCTCTCATGGTAAGACTGTCTGGACAACTAATCACACAAATGGAATCTCGGACATGGATGCCGGGGGCGGAAATGAATTGGTTGTAGGCGAGTGGGCTCATCTGGTGATGGTTCATAGTGGAACGGAAGACCTTATCTACCTGAATGGAGTGCTTGCCGCTACTAAAGCAGTAGTGGGTGATCTCAATCCCACTGTACATCCTTTTGCAATGGGTTTTAATTCCATTGACAACTCGAATTTCTTTAAGGGTGCATTAGATGATATCCTGGTTTATGATTTTGCACTAACTGCTACAAGTGTAGGTTCCATATTTGCGGAACAATCTACTCCTCCTGCGGTGACGGATCAACTGGTAGCTTATTATCATTTCGACGGGAATTTCCGGGATGAGTCTTCTTTTGACAACCACGGCACAGGACGCAATGTTGAATTTGTTCCTGACCGTTTTGGATTTGGAGACAAGGCCGCAAGCTTCAATGGCGTCGATTCACAAGTAGATGCAGAGAATTCAACACAACTCAATTCGCCTACTACAACAGTATCTTTTTGGATAAACCCTTCTTCACTACCCGCACAAGGCGAAAGTTATATTGCGTCGTTTGGTGGATGGCAGGAGCGCTGGAAAATATCACTTCCCGATCATGGTAAAATGGTCTGGACAACAAACCATACAAATGGTATCTCTGATATGGATGCCGGTGGTGGTAATGAACTTGAAGTTGGGACATGGACACATGCTGTATTTGTGCATGACGGTATCCAGGATAAAATTTTTATCAATGGTACTCTTGTTGCAACTAAAGATGTTGCAGGTGATCTAAATAATACAACGCGATCTCTTGGAATTGGATACAATCCAATTGATGTAGGTAATTATTTCGATGGCAAACTTGATGAGTTTCAAATCTACAATTATGCCTTAACTGATACCGAGATCAATGACTTATATACTGAGCAAAATACTGCAAATATTGATCCTGATCCTTTAGTACTGAATTTGCCTTTTTGTGGTGATCTGAAGGATGAAAGTCAATTTGGAAATCATGGTAATTCAAGAGATGCAGAATTCACATCCGATCGTTTTGGATATGCTAACAATGCAGTTGAACTGCATGATTCTCTGGGTGCTTATGTTTCAGTAGACAATTCCGTTCAGTACAATTCAGATTATACTACGGTTAGTTTCTGGGTTAACATGAATGAGCTTCCTGGAAACGGTGAAGTTTATCTTTTGTCCTTTGGTGGATGGCAGGAGCGTTGGAAAATATCGCTACCCGATCATGGAAAACTTGTATGGACTACTAATCATTCCTCAGGCATTTCAGATATGGATGCCGGTACAGGAAATGAACTTGTGCCTGGCACATGGGCTCATGTAGTTACTTCTCATGGTCCTTTACAGGATAAAATTTATATCAATGGTGTACTTGTTGCCACAAAAGATGTAGGCGGTACATTAAATAGTACCAATTATGATTTAGGTATTGGATGGAATCCAATCGATGGTGGAAATTTCATGCATGGTGCTATTGATGAAGTACAGATTTATAATATCGATCTTACTGATGCGCAAGTTGCTAACTTATATGCGCAACAGAATACGGCTCCGGTATTTACGAGTGATGTAGTTGCTGACTATCCATTGAATGGTAATGCCAAAGATGTATCTCCTTATTGTAACAATGGAGAAGTATTTGGTGCCGTTGCCGCTAAGGATCGTTTCGACAGATCTAATCATTCCATGAGTTTTGATGGCGAGGATGATTACATCGTGGCTGACAATTCTCCACAACTCAATACACCTGTTACCAGTGTGAGCTTTTGGATAAATCCAAATTCTCTTCCAGGAAATGGTGAAGCTTACTTGTTGTCCTTTGGTGGATGGCAGGAGAGATGGAAAATTTCACTTCCAACACACGGTAAAGTAGTTTGGACTACGAACCATGAGAATGGAATTTCAGACATGGATGCAGGTAATGGGAATGAAGTTCCTGTAGGATCATGGTCACACTTCGTGATGGTTCATGATGGGCTTAAAGATTACATCTATTTGAATGGTGTACTTGCCGCCGAGAAAGATGTAGTTGGTTTACTAAATAATACTGTTTATCCTCTGGGTATAGGTTATAACGCAGTAGATGGTGGATCGTTTTTTGATGGCTTGCTGGATGACGTTTTGATTTATGAAA
>JAYUXX010000253.1:0-4264 GCA_043752765.1 Saprospiraceae bacterium
CGGAATGGTTACTTTATTACTACCCCCACCGGCACCAGCAATGATAGCAGCAAAGACCGCGATAATGATGAAAAAAAATATAGCTCCGGCGATAAAGACGCCAAGGCAACTGGCCAGGGTTTGTTTCAGGAATTGTCCCATAAGATGAATTGAATGCGTTCGACTGGTGAATGCTTAAAGAACGCAAAGGTCAACAATCTCAACTACTTAGAGAAGGACATCGTTCCTCAATTGGACTATTAATACTAGAGGTTAATCGAAAAAACCTCACTTCGCCAGGCTTGACTTAAGTTTAGGCAAGGTAAAGTGAAGAGATTCCATTGTTTCCAGCACTTTTTCGGCTATAAAATAATCTCTATACCACCTCTGATCGACAGGCACAATGATCCAGGGAACGGTGCATCGGTTGATTGCTTCCTCGTAGGCGAACATATACTCCTTCCAGTGTTCTCTTTCTTTCCAATCATCATCATTATGTTTCCAGTGTTTTGTCGGCTCGTCTATTCGCTCCTGCAATTTTTCTTTTTGCCGTTCGGGAGAAATATGCATGTAAAATTTTAATATAGAAGTGTTGTTATCAGATTGTAGAAGAGTTTCAAAGTCATTAATAGATTTTATACGCGCTGTTACTTTGTCTTCATCAATCCATTTATGAACCCGTTGGATAAGCACATCCTCGTAATGCGACCGGATAAAAATCTGGATCAAACCTTTTACCGGGGCTCTTTTATGTATCCGCCATAAAAAATCATGTGCAAATTCCTCTTCCGTAGGTTTCCGAAATGGAAATGCATCAATACCTGTTGGATTACATTCCTGAAAAACTTTTCGGGCAGCACCATCTTTGCCACTTGCATCCATTCCCTGCATCACGACAAGCAGACTATGTTTTTTTTCGGCAAACATAATATGCTGAAGTTCGCCAATGCGGCGCGCCATGCGTTCTGTTTTCCGCTTGATGTCTTCTTTCTCGTAGCCTTCAGGAGCGCGGGTGGTAATTTCAGAGAGTTTAATCATATAGCCATTTTGCTTCTTCGCACAAGAAATGATTGCAGTACAGGAACAAACCCTTTCTGTTGATCTGCTGTGATAAAATCAATCTGATACTGAAGACATTTTAATTTAAGTCGTTCATAAAAGCCTGCCATATGTTTGACATATAATTTTTTTACTTCCTGTGGCCTGAGCTTAATCTTTTCATCAGTCTCCATATCAATGAACATATAAGGCCTGTTTTCGAAATTGAATTCAAGTTCTTTTGCATGATCGAGGACATGGAAGAGTACCACCTCGTGTTTATTATGCTTAAGATGTTGAAGCGCACCGAATATATCATCTTCTTCACCGCTTTCAAGCATATCACTGAAGATCATCACCATGGATCGCTTGTGTACACTATCGGCAATCTGATGTAATGCCTGGGCAGCAGAAGTTGTTTTATTGAGTTCAGGTTTTTGAATCAATTGGTCCAGGTAGTTCAACATCAGCCTGTAATGTGTGTTACTGCTTTTACAAGGGGTATGAATATTCAGCTTTTCATCAAAAATGCTCAATCCAAACGCATCACGCTGCTTTCTTAATAGATTCATTAAGGAGGCAGCAGCAAGCACACTGAATCTCATTTTATTCCATCCGGGTTGGTCTGCACTTAGGTAAGGATACTGCATGGATGATGAAGCATCAATTACAATCTGGCAGCGAAGGTTTGTTTCCTCTTCAAATTTTTTGGTATAAAGTCTGTCAGTACGTGCATAGATCTTCCAGTCGATATTACGTGTGGGCTCACCTGGGTTGTATAACCTGTGTTCGGCAAATTCTACTGAAAAACCATGGAAAGGACTTTTATGAAGACCAATTATGAACCCCTCAACCACTTGGTTAGCAAGTAATTCCAGGTTATCAAACTTCCGTAACTCAAATTGATCAAAATAATTCATTGGGGTCGAAATTAATGATTTCCAGCCTTCTTTCTTCCCGGAGAGTTGTCCCGACAGGTTTCATTCATCCTAAAGATCAATTCGATAATGGCCCTCAGGATAAAGACTGCGAAAGGTGCTTAAGGACTATAAAAAAAGCCCCCCGGAGTTAACGGAGAGCTTTATTACTTGTTGTCACGATAACGATCAGGAAGCCAGAACAGCCTCCAATTTATCACTAAGGACTTTCTTACTTGTGGCACCTACCTGCTTATCCACTACTTCACCATCCTTCAGGTAAAGAATTGTCGGGATACTGCGTACGCCATATTTCAGAGAGATTTCTGGATTACTATCTACATCAACCTTAGCTATCAAAGCTTTACCGTCATACTCTTTAGCCATTTCTTCAATGTGAGGGCCGATCATACGACAAGGGCCACACCATTCTGCCCAAAAGTCTACAACAGCCACACCTTTTTGGTCCATGACTTTTTCTTTAAAATTTTTATCTGTGAGTTCAAATGCCATTATAAGTGAATTGGAAGATTAATTAAGTATGTTGTTTTCAAAGTCTAAAACGTGGATTATGTTGGCAAAGTTGCAAATTTAACTCCACGTTAGCATTTATGAAAGAATCCACGGCACACTCATCAAGTATTCTATCTCAGGAGGTAAACAAGTGGCCCTACCATAAGAGATCACTTGTCTGGATTGGCTTGGCGATCCTGGTATTGATGATGTCACGGTTTCTCCCCGTATCTTTTTTTGAACGGTGGTATTACAACGGGCTGTTTATTTGGCTCAGGGTAGGGTATGACACATTGTTCGGATGGTTTCCCATCCCAATGATTTATATCCTGGTATTATTTGTTTTAGTCAGAGCGATTCGTTGGTCATTCGATTGGAAAAAGGGATTCCTTTACCAAACAATTAGGGCATTAGGAGGAATCTCATGTCTTGTTTTCTTTTTCTATACCCTCTGGGGGTTTAATTATAAGCAAATCGCATTGCAGGATCGCCTGGGGTTCAACCTTGAAAAAGTAACTGTCGAGGAAATGGAGGCTGAATTTATGCGGGCTACTGCAGTTCTCAAAAAAGAAGCTGAAGAATTACCTGAACAATACACATCCGATATATCGATTGCCACGTTAGATGTCAAAGATCATGATCTAAGGGAAGATGTAGAAAGAGCATTATTTCAATTGAAGGTTCCACACAAAGGGCGTGTTAGAGTCAGGCACTTGTGGCCAAATGGATTGTTACTGCGATGGAGCACTGCAGGTATTTATATTTCCCACGTATTCGAAGGTCATATTGATGGGGGATTACTTTCTGTACAGAAGCCCTTTACGATTGCGCATGAAATGACACATGGATATGGGATCACAGATGAAGGCGCATGCAACTTTGTGGCATGGCTGGCATGTAGTCAGTCAAAAGATAAATGGATCCGTTTTGGTGGAGCATTTACTTATTGGCGATATGCAGCTGCAGAAATGCCTGGTACAAAAGTTGAAGAGGTCATGCACACCTTTGATCCGGTAGTTATGCGATCACTGATGTTAGTTAGGGAAAATGATAGACGATATCCCGATCTCCTGCCTAAGGTTAGAGATGCAATTTATTCCTCGTATTTAGAAAGACATGGCGTCAAAGGGGGACTGCAGAGTTATAATTATGTAGTGATGATGGTGTCACAGTATTTGAAACCAACATCGGAATTAAACTCTGTCAAATAAATTTGAAATGAAATAAGGTTCGTGTAATAAAAAAATAACTTTTTCATTCAGATTGTTTATTGCAAGGGGCATTTGCCAATTCCTTTTATCCCTGGGTTCTACAAAATTTGAAATCGATCTAAGGCTTAGGAAAGGAATATTTTTCATCAGGCTGACATAGAAGAAGGCAGCACCTTCCATATTCTCTATCTGGCCGTGTAATCCATCTGCTATTATGTCGATTTTTTCTTTAGCACCATGTGCATGAATACTTGTCATTCCTGAAGCCAACGGAATGAGTATTTCGGATGGAATCCAATTACAGGCCAATACTTCATTTGTATAGGGAAATTGATCTGCGCCCATCCAGCCTAATTGGAAAGCATTAAGAATACGACCATCGATATCCTGTGCACCAAAATCAAATAGAACTTCACTTTCTATAAGATACGTTTTTCCAATTTCCAATGACGTATCAATAGCCCCACCAATGCCTGCCTGTAACCAGATATCTGGCGTGTGCTCGCCTAAATAATTCATCAGGGAATATGTTGTATTCAATATTCCAATTCCAGTGATCAGTAAATCAATATCTAAATCATTCAGTAGAAAATGAGATGGAGAGAA
>JAYUXX010000254.1:0-1636 GCA_043752765.1 Saprospiraceae bacterium
CGCACCCAAATGCGGCCCGCCCAAATCAGCACGATTGAAGCACCAGGCTCCGAGCACTGCGGCAGCTCGAACGTGCCCCGTTCCATTGGATCCGATGGACGACTGGAACTTAGTATGCCTTTTACGGTCTCGGCAGGTAGCAATACAATTGAATTGCCTACGGAAACCTTGCGACAAGGTGTTCACTTCGTCAAGTTGCATGCCGACAAAGAAACACACCTGCTTCGTTTTGTAAAGCACTAAACTATTCCTGAACTGTAACTTATTTAGGTTGACGGCCATATTGGCTGAGTCACCCCCTCCCATCATTTGTCCTAACCTTCAACTCCTTGCCATCATGAGGAAAGCATTTTACCTCTCCCTGTTAGCCCTATGCCTGTCTCATTCTATGTCTGCTCAGCAATATGGAGCAGAAAGCAATAGTGTAGGTTTCGCATTGCCCAGTACAGGCGACGAAATCAGGCCACCAAAACTTTTGCCTCCAGTGACCGCAATGGGCGATGAAGATGCATTGTTGTTTCGATGGGAGGAGACTGCACTTCCTAATGGCACGGAGGTATTGTATGAGTTCATCCTGTCAGATGAAAAAGGAGTGATTTATTCAACCAAAACAAAAGAAACATCGGTCGTTTATGACCTCAGTCTGCCACATTTATCAATAAAAGCTGGGTATTTGGTTGTTGTCAACACATTTATCACAAACAATGACAGGTCTTATGTTGTGTATGGAACAGACAGTGCATTACCATTTATATATTCTCCCAAGTGTTCTATACCGAAAAATGTGCAGATAACGGAGAATGGACATGACTTTATTCAAGTTTCATGGGGAGGACTACTAGCTAACCCCGGGGAGGTCGAGTATAAAATTAGGTATCGCCAAACTAAAATCAAGCAGATTTGGTCAGAAATCATAGTAACAACTGGCACATCATTAAGAATTTCAAATATTCCAGGTCAGTCAATTAACTATGAAGTTGAGATATGCAAAATATGCTATTGGAAAGACGGTAGTACGGTATTATCGGAATGGGTGAAAGTGCCTTTTGCTATCCCTGAGACACCAACGTTACCTGCGTTTGATTGTGGAACAGCTTATTCATACCCTGCCGTTCCTTGCTCGCCTCAATTAATTAACGGCAACGTCCCTACGATTTTTGCTGGAGGCTTTCCAATCGAAGTTCAAACATTGACAGGCTCAGTTGATTCATCTGGCAATAGAACCTGGTCTGGAACAGGCTTAGCGCCCATGCCATTTGGCACGTCAGGCCTTGTACAAGTAGAATGGCATAATGTCCGAATAAATTCAAGCTTCAAAGTTTGCCAGGGAGAAGTTATCGGTGTATCAGATGATCCGGCTAATTATCCTAATCGAATTCCAGGCCCAGCTGCCTTTGGTGGAGAAATTTGTGTGGCACCTCCATCTACACCCGGCTTTGACTCTGCAGGGATTCACAACGTTACTGGTTTACCATGGGATCCAAATGGATTTGGTCCTGACGGGCTTTATGTAAAGCAACCCCCATACGCGGGGTATCAAGTTGGAATGCCATATGATACGACAAAAATATTTGACCCGAACGGATTTGATGTCAATGGCATCCATGCTCTTACAGGGACTGAATTCAACAAAGCA
>JAYUXX010000255.1:0-10117 GCA_043752765.1 Saprospiraceae bacterium
AAAAGAACCATTACGAAACTGTATCAGGCTATTGTAGAAGGGAGAGTCAAAGAAGTTGGAGGACTGATTGACCAGCCACTATTTACCCAGTCCAGTGGCAAGGTGATCATTTCCAAAAGAGGTAAGGAAAGTCAAACTCAATGGGAGGCTAAGGAGATATTTCTGCATCATTCGTTGGTGGACGTAAACCTTTTGACAGGTCGTACGCATCAGATTCGTGTTCATCTTAGCTCGATAGGTCATCCCCTCGTTGGGGACATCACTTACGGGTCTTCAGGGCCGTTTTTCCTTTCGAGGATTAAGGGGCGAAAAAGATACCATCTTGGAAAGGATGAGGAAGTTGAACGGCCACTTTTAGCGAGAACCGCATTGCATGCTTCCAGGTTAGAATTCATAGATTTTTATACAAAGCAGCCCATAGTTGTTGAAAGCCCTCTTCCAAAAGACATGCATGTTGTCCTCCAAAAACTGAGGCAATATGCTTCTATTCCCAAATAATCCTCCGGGCATAAATAGTGGTTTAAAAATTATATATGTTTACGCCTTATTTACAACCCACATGAAAGGTATTCCATACCATTTTCTTCTATTAATGACGTTGAGTATGACGATGATGCAAGCATTATCCTGTAAACAAGCACCTGCCGTAAAAGAAGCAGAAAAAATGTCAACCAGGGTAACCCCACCCGATTGGTCAAAAAATGCAAACATCTATGAAGTCAACATCAGGCAATACACACCTGAAGGCACGCTCAAGGCATTCACCAGACATCTTCCAAGACTCAAAAAAATGGGAGTTGATATAGTTTGGTTGATGCCAATTCATCCGATCAGTATCCCTAAAAGAAAGGGGACGCTAGGAAGCTATTATGCTGTTTCGGATTTTAGAGCGATCAACCCACTCTTCGGTGATCATAAAGACTTCAAACAATTGGTGGATTCTGCGCATGCTCAGGGCATGTACATTATCATCGATTGGGTACCGCATCACACCGGTTGGGATCACCCTTGGATCAAAGATCATCCAGCTTATTACAATACAAATAACAAAGGAGAAATCCGTGATCCTATCAATGAGGAAACTGGTGAGCCATGGGGATGGACTGACGTCGCGGAATTGAATTTGTCAAACCCGGACATGCGACGTCAGATCATAGATGATATGATCTTTTGGATTGAAGATTATCAGATCGATGGCTTTAGAGTTGATCATGCACATGGTGTTCCTCCGGATTATTGGGATGAGGTAAGTAAAACACTCGCTGGATTGCAAAAGCCCATATTTATGCTCGCTGAAGGTGAAGAACCCTATCTAAGAAATGATTCCAGTTTTGTCGCAGGCTATGCATGGAAATTTCATCACATGATGAATGACATCGCACGAGGTGAAAAATCAGTTAATCATTTGGATACAATTCTGGACAACGAAAGGAAGAATTATACATATGGTTACGATATGTACTTTACCAGTAATCATGATGAAAATAGTTGGGCTGGTACAGAGTTTGAAAGAATGGGAGATGGACATAAAGCCTTTGCTGCCTTATCCATTACAATAGATGGAATTCCTTTGCTTTATAGTGGACAGGAGGAACCTTTAAAAAAGCGCCTCGCTTTTTTTGAAAAGGACACAATTCCTTTCAGCAAATATGAATACGAAGAATTCTATTCAACTTTATTAAATCTTAAAAAGAAAAATAAAGCATTGTGGAATGGAGATCACGGAGGAATTTCAAAACGTATCAATACGTCAGATCGGGTGTATGCATTCGTTCGTGAAAAAGATGGGGATCAGGTTGTAGGCATTTTTAACCTTTCCAATAAACCTCAAACGACTCAACTTTCTGTGGATGTGAAAAGCCTGGACGAAATTTTTTCAGGTAAGGATAGCGAATACACCCAAGGACAGACAATTTCCCTGGCGCCGTGGGAATTTCTTATCTATTCGAATAAATAAACGAATTGCCTTTTTAAAAAATATAATTTTGAAGGTTTCACTTTGGGCATTAGGCGCACCGTCGGAAAGTTGGGTGTCGAAGGGAGAACAGATCTACACGAAACGCATTGAGCATTATATTCCATTTGAGTATAAAAATTTCCAGCCTTCAAAGGGCAGTAATCAGATGCAGGTATTAGCTGGTGAAGCAAAGTGGCTTCAGCAACAATTTTTGAGTACGCCTTCAAAAATTATTTTGCTGGATGATAAAGGGTCTCATTTTACTTCTGAGCAATTTTCTAAAAAACTCGAACAATGGAGACAAGGCTCACATAAAAGGGTTTTGTTTCTTATTGGATCGGCCTATGGGTTTGATAAAAGCGTTTATGAGAAATCCGATGAACTATTAAGTTTGTCTGCTATGACTCTTCCACATCAGCTTTGCCGACTATTGTTTCTCGAACAAATATACAGGGCATGTACTATTTTGAGAGGTGAGTCTTACCATCATGAGTAAAACACTTGAGATGATTGGAATAGTAGATAGACATTGATCTCTATTGCACACATAAGCTTTTAAATTACACAATATATGATGGCAATTTAGGGGTCACGATTTCATAAATTGCATGCTTTGGCATAAAGGCGCCTTTGGGATTCGCAAAACCTAAAACCAGAAATTCAAAATGGATTTAATCCTCATTACATTTGTAATAGAGCAATCTTGATATTTTAAAACATCACAAAAACTTTACCGGATGGGAATTTCCATCACATTGATAATTATCATTTTCACCTCCTTGATATCATACCAGGGGTTTAGCAGGTATGAATTTATAGATCGATTGAAACATTCACCTTCCCGTGAGGCTAATGCGAATGAATACTATCGCATGCTGACCTCGGGCTTTGTGCATGCGGACTGGACGCACTTACTAGTCAACATGTTTGTTCTCTATAGCTTTGGCGAATACATTGAATCTTACATTGTTGCTCAATTCGGCAATCCGTTAGGAAAGATCATTTTCGTTTTACTGTATTTACTAAATATTATTCTTGCTAATATTCCTACAGCCATCCGACATAGAAATAATCCATCATTTTCCAGTATCGGCGCTTCAGGAGCTGTAAGCGGTATTGTATTCATTTTTATTTTGTTAAATCCCTGGGCAACGCTGAGCTTATTCTTTATAATACCGGTACCTGCGATAATTGCAGGAGTTGGTTACCTCATCTATTCGTCATGGGCAGCAAATAAAGGGCACGGTAGGCTCGATCACTCAGCACACTTTGCAGGAGCGCTGGCAGGAATGTTAATGATGATTGCGTTAAGATTTGAAGTACTTACAGAGTTTGTTCAAAGGCTTGTTGCAGATTTCCCCTTGTAAGTTTCAATGACCTCTTCAATTGGATCAAATACTATCCCATAAATGGATACCTATAATCATTCGGTGGATTTAAATTTTCCTTGATGGTCCTGGCAGATACCCATCGATAAAGATTTAATATGCTACCCGCCTTATCATTTGTTCCTGATTGCCTTGCACCACCAAAAGGTTGCTGACCGACTACTGCACCGGTGGGTTTATCATTGATATAAAAATTACCCGCTGAGTGCCGTAGTCTTTCTGTGGCCAACGAAATTGCACCTCTGTCAGTTGCAAAAACAGCACCGGTCAACGCATAAGACGAAGTAGAATCCAGGATTCCCAATACTTTTTTAAAATCATCATCTTCGTAAACATAAATGGTCAACACAGGACCGAATAATTCATCACACATCGTAACATAATGCGGATCATTGACAAGGATGATAGTGGGCTCGATAAAATATCCTTTGCTCTTATCAAAGCCTCCTCCGGATAGAATTTTTACTTCTTTATCCTTTTTGGCGCGTGAGATATAGCCTGTAATTTTATCAAATGCTTTTTCATCAATTACAGCATTGATAAAGTTTTCAAAATTTTCAGGTGGCCCCATTTTCATTGAAGCTAAATCGGCAACCAATCTCTTTTTTATAACTGACCAAAGGGATGATGGTAGATATGCCCGGCTGGCTGCCGAACACTTTTGACCCTGATATTCAAAAGCACCTCTTGCGAGGGCCACAGCAACAGCTTCCGGATTTGCAGAAGGGTGTGCAATCACGAAATCTTTTCCTCCAGTCTCACCTACTATCCGGGGATAGGATTTGTATTTACCCAGATTGCTTCCAATGGTTTGCCACAAACGTTGAAATACTCCGGTACTTCCTGTAAAATGTAATCCTGCGAATTCAGGATGATTAAAGATGACGTCACCGGCAACTTGTCCTTCTACATACATGAGGTTGATTACACCATCCGGCAGTCCCGCCTCAATCAAAATTTCCATGATCACAGCAGCGGAATAAATTTGTGTTTCTGCCGGCTTCCATACCACAGTATTCCCCATCAATGCAGGTGCGCAAGAAAGATTACCTGCTATTGAAGTGAAGTTGAATGGGGACAATGCAAAAACAAAACCCTCAAGTGCCCTATACTCCATACGATTCCATATAAGCGGAGAACTTATCGGCTGCTGATTATAAATATCAACCATAAACTGTGCATTGAACCTAAGAAAGTCACACCATTCAGCGACTGAATCAACCTCTGCCTGGAAGACATTTTTACTTTGACCAAGCATCGTCGCGGCATTCATCCTTTCGCGATATGGACCGGATAATAGATCTGCAGCCTTAAGAAAAATAGCGGCACGATCTTGCCATGGCATATTCTCCCACATAGGCTTTGCTTTTAAGGCAGCCTGAATAGCTTGTTTGACATGAGTTGTTCCACCTTTATTGTAATGTCCGAGAACATGCGTATGATCATGTGGTGGCCGAATAGCAACTTTCTCTTTCGTTACGATCCGCTCTCCTCCGATATACATTGGAATGTCTATCTGCTCATTTTTCATTTTGCTGATCTCTTCCAATAATCTCTCCCGCTCAGGCGAACCTTTGATATAAGAAAGAACAGGCTCATTAAAAACAGCCGGGAGCTTAAACTGCGCATTTGACATAATGAAGGTTGATTTATTAATTTGAATATAGTTTGATCAAGTTGTTTAAAACTCCACACCTGGTGGTAGAAAAGGCCTTGCATTTCCACCCCCCTTGATAATTTCCCTTACAATCGTAGAACTGATATGCGAAAATTCAGGTTTGCTAATGAGGAAAACAGTTTCCACCTCGTTACCAACAATATAATTAAGTTGACTTATCGTCTTCTCGTAATCAAAATCTGATGCATTTCGTAATCCTCTAAGCAAAAACCGGGCTCCTGTTTTATTACTGTAGTGAGCTGTAAGTCCTTCAAAAGTATCAACCCTTATTCGAGGTTCATTTTCAAAAACTTTTTCAATCCAAAGTTTCCGTTGTTCGACGGAAAATAGAGTCTGCTTTTGAGAGTTAGTGCCTATGGCTACAATGATTTCATCAAATAATGCCAAGGCCCTCCACACGAGGTCAACATGCCCAGTAGTGATCGGATCAAAGGACCCCGGAAAAACAGCTATTCGGTTTAATTGCATGATTCGTCCTATAAAGTAAACAGTGCAAATATCACACCTTCCGGTGGATTAATTCTTGTGTAGAATTTTGGATCACTCATTCGATGAGAAATACGCCTTTTGCCTACTAAAACCGAAAGGCAATAATAACAAGATGAAGAGAATAATCATTACCAATTCTCCAAACAGTATATACCAGGGCCAACTGCCCATCAGGTCAAGAATTGATGTATTGTCTGGTTTGCGAATCGTGTAGCTATAATTACTTCCCAAAATAAGATTGATGAGGTGAATACTTACAATATAAACCTGCGCATATAAAATAGCATTCAATAAATCCCTGCGATTTATACGAATTTTCCAGACAACAATGCTATATACTACCGCCACTATTATACCAGCGTGCATGATAAAGTATCTAAAGAAAGTAAACGTTGGAAATCCATGTTCAAGATCGGGTGTTATCAGAGCTTGCATCGTTCCTCCTACGGCCCAGAAGTAGAGAATTCCCAGCCACATCCGATTGTGATTCCAAATCACCAAAGGCAGCAAAATGACAACAACATCGCATAAGAATAAGGGCAGATCCTCTAAGAGATTAAACGTTCGGGTTCCAAGCCTCCAGATTAAATCAAATATCATAACCCCAACAGCAACTAATGCAATACTAAAACCTATCCACAATTTCGTTCTGTCAATACTTTTGAGACCGACTGCTATAAGGACAATTGTAATAATGACGAACACGAGTAAAACACTCAAATGTTGAAAGGAAAAAGACTCAAACCCTGGATGCATAAGAGAATTTAGCACGATTGGATATAAACATAGCAAGAAGAAGACGTTATTTGTAATTCACCCTTGTACAGTTCCTTGCTTTCTTCACTCATTACTATTTCTTTATCTTGTCAGATACCTTTTCATCCCAATGATATTTTGATCTATGAAACAATTGCGCGGATTACTTCACACACTTTTCTTTTTATGTCTTGTCAATCTCTCTTTTGCAGGAGAAGGCATGTGGCTTCCCTTCCTGTTGCAATCTCTAAATGAAGCTGAGATGAAGTCGATGGGAATGAAAATGAGCGCAGAAGACATTTATAGTGTCAACCGGGGAAGTCTTAAGGATGCGGTAGTTCACTTTGGTGGATTTTGTACAGCGGAAGTAATTTCTGATCAGGGATTAATTCTTACAAATCATCATTGTGGTTATGGTGCCATTCAATCGCATTCTACCCTGGAAAAAAACTATCTCCGGGATGGGTTCTGGGCAGCACGCCATAATGATGAGTTACCTAATGAGGGTTTGTTTGCCACTTTTATTGTTCGAATAGAAGATGTGACCGACAAAGTATTGGAGGGTGTGAAAGAAAATATGGAAGTAAAAGAAAGGCAGTCTATAATTGATAAAAATATAACCTCAGTAAGTGGTTCAACATTAAAAGAATCCTGGCAGGATGCAGCTATCAAACCCTTTTTCGAAGGGAACCATTATTATCTTTTTGTAAGTGAAACTTATAGAGATGTTCGATTTGTGGGAGCACCGCCCGAGTCGATTGGAAAATTCGGCGCTGATACAGACAATTGGGTATGGCCGAGACATACAGGAGATTTTTCCATTTTCCGCATTTATGCAGGCCCGGACAATCGCCCTGCGCAGTATTCTCCGGACAACCGCCCATTGAAGCCCAGGCATTTTTTTCCGATTTCTTTGGATGGTGTTGATGAAGGTGATTTTACACTGGTCTTTGGATTCCCTGGCAAAACAAACCAATATCTTCCTTCGTATGCAGTAGACCAGATCGCAGAAATAATTGATCCGGCCCGTATTGGGGTCAGGAATATTTCACTTGGCATCATGGACAAATTCATGCGCAAAAGTGAAGACGTACGTCTTGCGCTTGCTGTAAAATATGCAGGGCTTGCAAATTCATGGAAAAAATGGATTGGCGAAGTACAGGGCTTGAAAATTGCAGATGCGGTTGCGAAAAAACGATTGCAGGAACAAGATTTTATTGATGCACTTCAGAGAAAGAAATCATTATGTAAGGAATACGGAGAAGTCTTGCCATCGCTTAAAAGTCTTTATGCAGAAGTTGCACCTTTAGTTCATAATCGAACTATTCTATCAGAAGCGATCGGAGGAAGTAACATAGAAATCTTTCGACTTACACAATCCGCTGATCGGTTATTGACAGCCTATAAGGATGGTGGTGAGCAAGGGTATGCACAGATGTCATCCAGAGTACTGGGGCTTTTTGAGGATTTTTATAAAGATTTCAGGACCGATGTGGATAAAGAAATTTTTATTGCATTAGTCTCACATCTGAAGTCACAACTTTCGCCTGAATACGTTCCAACTCTACTTTCATCTGATGTCTCCAATCTTGCAAATCAAGTGTATGATAAATCCCTTTGGACTTCACAACAATCATTTACTGCGGCTATCGGCTCAGGTGGTGAGAGCTTCACAAAAGCAATGATGGCGGACCCGGGTTATCAATTGTACAGTCAGCTGAAAAGAGTAATGGATCAAAAGCTAAATCCCCCTTACACGGTATTAAATGATAAAATCCAGAGTCAGCTAAAAATTTACATGACTGCGCTAATGGAAGTTTATCCGGATAGACGATTTTGGCCGGATGCGAATAATACGATGCGGATAACCTATGGTCAGGTTGAACCTTACGAACCGAGGGATGGCGTTAGCTACAAAACCCAAACGTATCTTGACGGTATCATGGAAAAATACAAGCCTGGCGATTATGAATTTGATGTGCATCCGAGACTTATAAAACTATATGAGGACAAGGATTACGGAGAATATGCTGAGGACGGAAAAATACCTGTTTGCTTTATTGCAAGTAACCATACCACCGGAGGAAACAGTGGAAGTCCTGCAATCGATGCCCATGGAAATCTGATTGGGATCAACTTCGACCGTGTTTGGGAAGGTACGATGAGTGACCTCTATTATGACAAATCCATTTGTCGAAATATCATGGTGGATGTCCGCTATATTCTATTCGTCATAGATAAATTTGCCGGGGCCGGACATCTGATCAATGAAATGAAGCTCGTTCACCCAAAAACATAATGGCCCTTTTGCAATAAATCAAATGTTAAAAGTGCCCTGGGGAGATTGATTATTATATAGTTATGACCTTGTGGCAGGACTAGTGGTGGCATCACTAATCGTGCCACCACTAGTCCTGCCACAAGCATGATTTGGGCACCTGAGTGGCCTCACGTATTAGTTACCTTTTTTGTAGGAATGGTAGATGAATGGAAAGTATCCTTGAAATGCTTTCCCTCTACCTGAGCCACCAAGCGGACTTGAACCGCTGACCTACGCATTACAAATGCGTTGCTCTACCAACTGAGCTACGGTGGCTTACAAATGAGTCGGGACGACTGGATTCGAACCAGCGACCACACGCCCCCCAGGCGTGTACTCTACCGAGCTGAGCTACGTCCCGAATGAAAAGATGTAGGTGGGTGATAGCAGGCTCGAACTGCTGACCTCTACTCTGTCAAAGTAGCGCTCTGAACCAACTGAGCTAATCACCCGTTTTTTAAGGACGCTAAAGGTACATAAAATCACATTTTATCCTTTTTTAACCATCTTACGATTACCATTAGTATTAAAATTATTCTAACAAAAAAATCCTGTTAAGTATCGGATGTATGACATCGATAGGAACGCTTTTTGCCACGTCAGCAATAATCCGTAAATTTTCACCCCAACATTCTATAGTTCAACACTATATCCAATGCAAAGAATTCTACTTAGTACCTTATTTTTTATACCCGCATTTATAGCAATAAGCCAGTTTAACCTTGAAGTTAATCAGGTCTATGGTGGAAACTCTCTCGATGAGGCCATCGATATTGCAACCAATCAGGACTCAACAACCCTTTTCTTCGGAGCTAGAACATTCTCTACGGATATCGACATTCCAGGCAACAATGGAGGCTCTGATTATTGGATTATGAAACGGAATCTAAACGGGAGCCTTATCTGGAATAAGAATTTTGGCGGGGTTGGAAATGATGATATTTCCACTGTAATGCCACATACAGATGGAGGAGTTTTGGCATTCGGTACTACTCGAAGTGAACATGGCGACTTCGGTGATTTACAGGGCCTTGCAGGTGGATGGCTTATTCGCGTAAATTCCCTGGGCGTCCTTACCAAGGGTAAAACATTCGGGGCTGAAATTTCTGAAAACGGAATAGATGCTGTCAGACATTCGAATGGGAACATTACGATGATCCTTGAAGCTAGTTCACCGACCTTGGAAGGCAAAACTAACAATGGAATATTGGACGTGTGGGTTGTGCAGGTTGACGCAAACTTCAGCATACGGTGGACGGCACTTTTAGGTGGAAGCCGACAGGATAGCCCGACTGCAATAGCTACAGATCCAGCGGGTAACACTTATATCGCCGCTACAACTCAATCAAACCTGCCGGGCCTCGACCCTAACTTTGGAAAGAAAGATGTGTGGGTCCTCAAACTTGACCCGCTAGGTGCTGTCTTGTGGCAGAAAAATATAGGTGGTGCCGAAGATGATATTGCCAATGACATCCTATTTGACACCTCTGGAAACGTTTTTGTTGTGGCACATTCTTTATCTCTGGATG
>JAYUXX010000256.1:0-4238 GCA_043752765.1 Saprospiraceae bacterium
AATGCATAAGCAAAATCCATCCTGTCAATAAACACTGTAGGTTTCACCTGACTCAATTGCGCCGTAGGCGTGTCAAGATATTTTTCAGCGTAAAGCTTCCCAATCTGCCAAAGAACTTGTATATCATGTCGATCCATAATCAGATCGTGTGATTGTCTTATAATTTCATTGATTGTACGTGCTCCCAAACTTCCACCAAAAACCAGGATGGTTTTTTTAGCCGGGTCAAGGTTGAAATAAACTGCAGCCTCTTCTCTTCCTATTTCCTCTACGAGCGCTCCCCGCATTGGATTGCCGGTAAAGACAATTTTATCAGCTGGAAAATGTTTTTCCATCTCGGGATATGCTACAAATATTTTCTTTGCTTTCTTCGCAAGGATTCGATTGGTAAAACCCGGATAACTATTTTGCTCTTGTAAAACAGCAGGTATTTGCATTCCCGTAGCAGCTTGCACTAATGGACCCGAAGCATATCCTCCCACACCAACCACTATATCCGGTTTGAATGATTTCACAATTGCCTTACATTTTTGAAGGCTGTGGATCACTTTAAGCGGAAATAAAAGATTTGATACAGTCAGTCGTCGCTGAAAGCCACTGATCCATAATCCTTTGATCGGATATCCGGCCTGTGGTACTTTCTCCATCTCCATTTTTCCTTCAGCACCTACAAACAATATGTCAATGAGCGGTTCGCGCCTCTTAAGCGCATCAGCTATCGCTATAGCCGGGTATATATGGCCTCCCGTTCCGCCACCACTAATGATGATCTTCATCGAGAGGTTTAATTTCAACTTTACCTACATCACTAGCCGATTGTTCGATAAACCGGCTTACACTTAATATCATCCCGAAAGCCATACATGTGATCAGCATCGAAGTCCCGCCCTTACTTACCAATGGCAACGTCAATCCAGTTACGGGTACCAGATTAACCGATACAGCAATATTTGCAAAAGCCTGGATCACTATATTCAGACACAACCCCATAGCCAGCAATGCTCCAAATGTTTTAGGACTGCGCGTAACCATCGAAGTGCATTTCAAAAACAGAAGTAAAAACAGGAAAATGATAATGAGTCCTCCAATCAAACCGTATTCTTCACAAATAATCGCGTAGATAAAATCTGCGTAGGAATACGGAAGATAATTTCGCTGCGTACTCAATCCCGGACCCACACCGAACCATCCACCATCAGCAATTGCAATCTTCGCCTGTTGTATCTGATATCCTCCATCGGCATTATGAAAAAATTCTCCCATGCGACTTGTCCAGGTTCCAACCCTGACAGCATCTGGAAATATCTGACCTAACAAAACCAAAACACCAAGGAATAAAGCACCTAACCCAACAAGAAGAAATATATATTTTAAATGAACCCTTCCAATAAACATCAGTGTCATGGAAGTAAGAAATAACAACAACGCTGTACTCAGATTATTCGGCGCTATCAAGCCGCAGATCACAATGATCGGCAACATCAATGGAAGAAATGCACTTTTGAAATCCTTGATCACATCCTGCTTCATCGACAATGACCTTGCGATATACATGATGAGTGCAATCGCGGCGATGTCTGATGTTTGAAAACTTAATCCAATACCCGGAATTGAAATCCACCTCCTCGCATCATTAATCTCAGGACCAAAAAACATGGTATACAACAACAAGGGAATCGAAATCACAAGTAGTATCGGCGCTATTTTCGAATACACTGAATAGTGCGTCGAATAACACATATAGCACAAGAAGATCCCCACCATGGCAATCACCATATGTTTGATCAGGTGAATCTCCGCATGACCCCCATTATATTTAAATGCTATCGTTCCCGTTGAACTATAAACTGCTAAAACTGATGCCAGGCAAAGCAAAGCCACGATAACCCAGATACCCCGGTCACCTTTTAGATTCTTTGCTATATGAATTGCCTTGTACATCTACTTTTTTAACTTTTTTTCGATTAGCGTAGGTTAACCTACGTTCGAGTGTTCATGGTCCATGCAACATGCCCTAATATGCTCTCTGCTCCATGCCCTACTATGCCCTCTGCTCTATGCCCCTCTATGCTTTTACAATTCGTTCACTGCTTTTTTAAACTGATCCCCTCTATCCCTATAGTCCTTAAACAAATCGAAGCTTGCACATGCGGGCGACAACAATACGGTGTCTCCTGCCGATGCAAGCGAAGCAGCTCGACTGACTGCTTCGTGCACCGATGTAGTTTCAGATATGTAATAGACCTCTGTCGAAAAAGCTTCATATAACTTCGAATTATCAAGACCCAAACAAATCAATGCTTTGACCTTTTTTTTCACCAGGTCCACTATGGCCCCGTAATCATTTCCTTTATCCAATCCACCGGCAATCCATATCACCGGAGTTTTCATAGCTTCAAGCGCATAGTAGACAGCATCTACATTTGTGGCTTTGCTATCATTGATATAGCGCACTTCCCTTTTCTCTCCCACAGTTTCCATTCGATGCGATTCATTGACAAATGACTCCAAAGAACTTTGCAGTGTTTCCGAAGGGCAACCAGCCAATAGTGCTGCTCTTGCCGCTGCTATCACATTTACCTGGTTGTGTTTTCCCATCAATCTCGATGCAGATAAGTCAAGGATCAAATCATCTTTGACATATACCTTATCATCCTCTATCATGTCCATCTCTCGGATCGACCACAACCTCGCATCAATCTGCGTGGACACCACTTTCGCTACCGTTATCGGATCCATTGCATTGTAGATCAATGTATCTGATTCGGTCATGGTCTTCACAATCCGCATCTTCGCTTCCGCATACTTGTCAAGGTTATAATCATACCTGTCCAGATGGTCCGCTGTAATGTTGAGCAGAATCGCAATATCAGATTTGAATGTGATGACATCTTCCAATTGAAAGCTGCTTAATTCACATACATACCATTCTGCAGAGTGCTCTGCGAGAAAATGACAAAAGCCTTCTCCCACATTGCCCACTTTCGCAGCACTGATACCGGCAGATTCCAAAAAGTGATGACATAAACCCGTTGTTGTGGTTTTGCCATTGCTTCCTGTGATTCCGATGATCTTCCCATCAACATTCCGAAACGCCCATTCAATCTCTCCGATGACATCCTTCCCTTCTACATGCAATGCCTGTAGAACAGAACTGTCATTCGGAATACCCGGACTCTTTACGATAATGTCACAAGCCACCAATTTTTCAAGTGTATGCCCCTTTTCTTCAAAAGGGATATTATGTTGTTCTAATATTTTTTTTCGTTCTGCAGAGATTTCACTTCCATCACTTACGATAACTTCATAGCCTCTTGCATTCGCTAATAAAGCCGCTCCTATACCACTGATCCCTGCGCCTAACACGCCCACCTTCGTGGTCATATCATCTTACTTTTAAAGTGATCAATGTTAACACTGCCAACATCACACCTACGATCCAGAAGCGAGTCACTATTTTAGATTCATGCATTCCTAGTTTCTGGAAATGATGATGCAACGGTGACATCTTGAATACCCGCAGGCCTACACCGTATTTTCTTTTTGTGTATTTGAAATAATACACCTGGATCATAACAGATAAAATCTCTACCAGGAAAATCCCGCATAACAGTGGAATCAATAATTCTTTTCGCAGGACAATCGCCATCACCGCTATGATCGCTCCCAGTGTAAGACTGCCGGTATCCCCCATAAATACTTTAGCAGGATAGGAATTGTACCAAAGGAATCCAATACACGCCCCAAGAAAACAACCACTGAAGATTACAAGCTCTCCTGTATAGGGTATGTAGAGTATATTGAGATAATCTGCTATGATCGTATTTCCACTGACATAAGCAAGTATCGCTAGTGCAAGTGCAATAATCGCTGAAACTCCGGTTGCCAATCCATCTACCCCGTCAGTAAGATTTGATCCGTTACTTACACTTGTCACAATCAGGATGGTGAATGGAATGAAAATGATCCACACCCAATCGCTTGCATTATTTCCAATCCAGCCTATAAGCGTTTTATAATCAAATTGATTACCCTTGAAAAAAGGGACGTTTGTCAATGTCGATTTACAATACACCATATCTTTCCATTCTCCTTCTACTGACTCATCATGAATTTGCACATGACTTACGACCGTGTATCCATTCGTAGCTGCTTGTTCCGGAGTTTGTCTGATGACGATATCGTGATGAAATAACATCGTGAGTCCGATAATCAAACCCAATACAATCTGTCCGAAT
>JAYUXX010000257.1:0-10110 GCA_043752765.1 Saprospiraceae bacterium
GTGGCATGAAGCTATTAATGAACCAACCCTGGCCGATGCGATTATGGATCGGTTAATGGCCAATGCACATCGCTTTGATCTCAAAGGAGATTCATTGCGAAAGAAAAACCCACCAGAAAAGAAATAACTTTAACCTATCAAATCCACTTGAAAGAAAGGGGGTGGTCAACAGACCGAAATGAGGGGGTCAACACGACCGAAATATGCAATCTTCTTTATAACCTTTCATTTTTTTTCGACACCTGCATTCCTGGATAGAATAGTTCCGTCTAAGTCCAGTAAAATAATGGCATAATCCTGAATCTCCGAGATCATTTTTTTGTGGAGACATTCAAGTTCTTCTTTTTTCTTTGCTTCCATTATTGCTGTTATTTGCTGTAAGCTTGGAGTTAACGTTCACCATAGGCCTTAACCATACTATTACAAAGATCTGTGTACTAAGTTCAATCCTGTATCAGCCAGAAGTTATTAAGTTTATTGTACGACATAGTTCTACAAATGTTAAATTCAATTGTTTCAATTCGAAGAGCACATCAAATTGACCTGACAGAAATACAGGCATTGTTTGTAGACACAATCAGATATATATGCAGACACGACTATACATTGGAACAGATTTAGGTTTAAACTTCATCTGTAAATAACACGAAGCGATGGAAAGACAAGCTAGATTCACAATATTTTATCATTGCCATATTAGACGAAAAAATATTTGGGTATGCATCTCTGGAAAATAGCAATTATGTTGACCTTCTTTATATTCACAAAGACTATCAAAGATAAGGTATTGCAAGCCCGCTTTATTTAGAAATAGAAGCGCAGGCGATCCAGAACGGGGTGCAAATTCTTAACGCTGATGTAAGTATTACTGCAAGGTCATTCTTTGAGAAGATGGGGTTTGAGAGTTTATATGAGCAAGTGAATCGGATCAACGGAAATCAAATTATTAATTATCACATGACAAAGAAATTCGGACATTAAAAAGTAGTACGTATAAACATGTCAAATGAAAAACCATTAGTAAATAATCAGTATTTACTTGAAAAGTATCCCGGCAAAGGAGGCTGGACCTATGCTGTTATTCCGGAAATTCCACAGGATAAGCATACACCTTTCGGTTGGGTAAAAGTAAAAGGACTGTTTGACAGCTATGAAATAAAGAATTACAAACTAATGCCCATGGGTAATGGCAAACTATTTTTACCTGTGAAGGCCAGCATTCGGAAAATAATAGGAAAAAAGGAGGGTGATAAAGTTTACATAGTTTTATTCGCAGACAATTCGCTAAGATACCGGAAGAATTTTTAGCCTACTTATTAGAAGATCCAATAGCACACCAAACATTTTTATCATACACCGAAGGGTAACAGAAATAATTTATAGATTGGATATATGATGCCAAAACGGAGGAAACGAAAGTTGAGAGAATAGCGGAAACGATTAGCCAGCTTTTAAAACAGGAAAAACTTAGGGATAAGAAATAAGATACTCACAGTTTCTCCTTTGCTACAGTATTCCAAAACAGGGTCATGAACTTCATGCATAATCACGATATTCTTAAACCACAAAAGATTAATAAACACTCCGAACAAAAGTCTACTAAAAATTAAATGTATTCCAATCATGAGTAGGGGGGGATTGAAAATAAATCATGACGACTCTTGTACAATTCAAAATTCTTATTTAACTTTGTCGTACAAAGTACTTTTGTATGGAAGAAAAGGAGGTTTACGCCGAATTGAGTTCTATCAGGGATCTGATGGAGCGTTCTTCGAAATTTATATCGCTGAGTGGTTTGTCAGGGATACTTGTTGGCGTGTATGCTTTGCTCGGCGCGGGACTGGCTTACATGGTGATTAAAAATCATTCCTGGTTCAATCTGGATGGTCAAAATTATACAGAGCCGGACATCCTTATGCAATTGTTTCTCATCGCATTTGCCGTATTGGTTCTGTCAATCATGACGAGCTTTTGGCTAGCGATGCGCAAGGCTAAACGCAGAAACGAGAATGTGTGGAACCCTGTAAGCAAACGATTGCTGGTGGCAAGTGATATTCCTTTTTTAACGTGTGGTTTATTTATTGCTATTCTGCTACTGAGAGGGGAGTATCCGCCAATTGCATCAGCCTGTCTCATTTTTTACGGACTGGCGTTGGTGGCCGGCAGTCAATACACGTTCAATGATGTAAAATGGCTCGGCATCGGTGAGATCTTGTTAGGTTTGCTAGCGCTGTTCTTTCCCGGGTATGGACTGATCTTTTGGACAATTGGGTTTGGACTTCTGCACATTCTTTACGGCAGCATCATGTATTATAAATACGAAAGGTGAAAGTATCACTAAAACATTTCGACAAGGCATTTGAAAATAGGGTCAGGCTTCAGATCATGAGCGTGCTTGCTGTGAATACCAGCTATGATTTTATTTCTCTTAAGGAACTTCTGCAAATCACTGACGGGAATCTGGCGTCACACCTCAAAGGCTTGGAGAAAGAAGAATACATCAGTATAAGTAAATCATTCATAGGGCGGAAGCCAAATACGCAATATTCAATAACCCCTAAAGGGAAAGATGCATTCAAGAAACACCTCTTGGCGCTTGAGAAGTTGATCAGACAGCATAAGTAGTTTTTTTTGTGTCTTAGCTTTGAAAATGAAAGTACTTTCTAAGCCTGATATAGAGGTTCTGGTTTTACATTTAAGATTCCCGACGCATGCCAAATGAGAAATTAGAAACTAATCGTACGACGATGGTCCCGCCATTATAAAATAGAATGAAGAGGGATAGAAATGAGAAATGAGTAACGAGAAATCATAAATCATAAATCTAATGAACAACGTTGTAAATCCAAAACCCAAAACCCAAAATCTTTATATCGTGTCACAAACAAACAAATTTGCACAACAATTTCTACCGGTTTCATTAGCTAAACCCGTATTACTAGGTGGAGGAATTGCTTTTCTTCTTATCTCTTTTTTTGTATTTGGTGTAGATGAGCCTGATCCGGCATGGGGTAAGCGTTGGATGATAAAACCTTTACTTATCACGCCAATTGTAGGTGCGGTGGGCGGTGTATTTTATTTCTTCATGGACCAGTTGAGTTACCGCAATGGCTTCAACAAGACAGTGGCAATTCTTTTAGGGTTGCTTGGATTTGTAGTTGCGCTGTGGCTAGGTATAGTACTTGGATTGAACGGTACGATGTGGAATTGAAAAAATCTGTAGACGCAATGCATTGCGTCCTGGTTTACCCCAAATTGCGCAGCGGATAGTGAAAAATAATATTTACGCAAAATAAATTTACGGATATACAGATCATAGCGCATCACGGAACTGTTAGATCATTACACATGATGAATGTAGAGACGTAATGCATTGCGTCTCTACATGCATCATGTGCTACCTGATTATGCGATGGGTATTGTTTTTCTATTAGCTCTTCATAATCCGAGGTTGAATGAAACATTCAAAATATTTTGTGATATGAGAATTACTACATATTTCCCTTTTCTTATTTTATGTTTCCTGGCCTGTACGAATAATGCTGTAGTCGAAAAACCTGAGCAAAAAACAACTGAGTTCAAAACTGATTTAGTTGTCGGAGAAACATTCACCGAAATCTCTGAAAAAGGGATGGAATTATCGTTTGCTAGAACCCAATGGAGAGCAAAGGATGATCATCACTATCCGCATAGAAATAAAATGTTGGCTAACTTAATTGAGGATCATACCCTTGATCGCATGCCCAAGGATGAAATCTTAGATCTACTAGGAGAGCCTGACCGAATTGACAAAAGTTATCTTTTCTATACAATAGCCCAGAAACGAATAGGATTTTGGCCAGAACATACGAAAACATTGGTCATCAGACTTGAGACCGACACCATAAATTGGATTCGAATACATGAATAAGGGGAAAGGTGGAAAAGGAGGAGGGGTGGAAAAGGAGGAGGGGTGGAAAAGGCAGAAAATCCGGAATTGTATATAAGTCTAAACTATTTATTTGTCGCAATCCTGATCTTTTGCACTGAGGTAATAATTGCCACGTGTGTGCATAACAAATTTGTCAGACCTTATATTGGCGATTTGCTGGTGGTGTTCCTCATCTACTGCGCCACAAAAACATTTCTAAGATTGCCTGTGTTACCTGTAACGATATCGGTATTGATTTTCTCTTTTGCAGTAGAAACACTTCAATCTATACACATTGTTGAAAGGCTTGAGATGGAGGATATTAGCATTGTCAAGACAGTAATCGGAACATCATTTTCCTTGTTGGACATGGTGATGTGTGTCACAGGGATAATGGTTGTATTGGTAGTTGAAAAATTTTGGCTGAAGAAAGATTTAATTGCTAATCCAGCGGTCACGGGATTGAGACAACAATAATAAAAGGGCAACGATAACTTTTAAACATTAGATAATAAAAAAATGGAAAAGCGTATACTCGGGATTGTATTAACGGTATTAGGGATAGCAGGGCTTATTTATGCCGGAATCTCATTTATGAATGCACCTAAAGGTTCCAATAATTTCAGAACGATTTTGTTTGCCGGTGTTTTAGGTGGCATTTTCTTTTTTGCAGGAATAAGCTTGATACGGAATACAGCAGATCGGCCTACATAACATTATTTCTTCTTCGACTTTATATCTTGCATGGATACATGTCGCCAGCCTTTGTGTTCATGAATTCGAAAGTAAAGACGCATTGCATTGTGTCTCGGTCAATTTTCTAAGAATTCCCTGCAAATGATGGATGTAGAGACGCAATGCTTTATGTCTCGGCCAATTTTCTAAGAAATCCCTGCAAATGATGAATGTAGAGACGCAATGCAATGCGTCTCTACATCCATCATTTGTAACCAGATGCTGCGGACCCCTCTTTGCTTTAGCAAATCGTTCTCCTAAAGGAGCGCAAAATTCTTTTTGAAGAACTAATTCTAGTGATGATTTTCAGACTTCACCACGCTCCCTGCTCTTTTCTTACTACCTCTTTTCTAAACTCTCTAAACTTAAGCACAAAGTGCCTAAACTTTTTAAACTCACTGTGTAGAAAGCTCGTTACTGAAACACACTTACCTCCAACCTGATCAAATTGTATCTTTCGGAATGGTTTTGAGTAATCATAGGATTTGTACTACAATTATATCTTCATATACTCACCGAAGGATTACTTGGCCTGAATAAATTTAAATTACAGAACTATACCTCTTATAAACATAATCGTATGTACGAACTCCCGTATTACAAAGAGAAGAACGAACAAGTCATTAAAGAATTCATCGATCAGCATCCGTTTGCTTATTTGTCAGGTTGTGATCATGAAAACAATCCTGTAGCCACACAGCTACCAGTGTTTATAGAAGAACAGGATGGAAAGAAGATATTGAGGGGGCATATCATGAAAAATATGGACCATCACAAAGCGTTTTTGCATAATCAGAACGTCCTTGTTGTTTTCACCGGAAGACATACCTATGTAAGCGCAACATGGTATAGCAATCCGAATATACCTTCTACCTGGAATTACATGAGTGTTCATGCAAAAGGAATAATCCGGTTCCTGGATGATGCTGCATTAGAATCCGTGCTTAGAATGACAACCCTCCATTTTGAAAATTATAATCCGGACTCTACTACCGCTTTTGATAACCTTTCGCGAGAGCTTGTACAAAAATTAATGAAGGCTATTGTGGCATTTGAAATTGAGGTTACTGATATAAACCATGTTTTTAAATTAAGCCAGGACAGAGATCAGGAAAGCTACCACAACATTATTATAAAGTTAAGACAACAGGGAGAGGATGGCAAAGTGATTGCTGCCGAAATGGAGAAAAGAACAAGAGATGTCTTTCCAGATTAGTAGGTAGCAGAACCCAAGGATTTGGTTAATTGGTTACTAACAAGTGCTAAATTGAAATAGAATACAATTTTTTCGAATTGAAATTCCTATATCATGACGAATGAAATTCTCAAGATTAATAAAAATGGTGAGACCCTTCGTATCACCAGGTCTTCAACTGAGACGGGTGGAGTAGTGACTGAATTTAAAGGCACCGAAGAACCCGGTATAGGACCACCAATGCATGTTCATTTCAGACAAGAAGAAAAGGTAGCTGTTGTCAAAGGAAAAATGCGTGTCAAAACGCAGACTAAAGAGTTTTCATTATCCAAAGGACAGGAATATGTGTTTGCTCCCGGAGAAGCACACCAGTTTTGGAATGAAGGTGACACGACCATGATCTACACGGGACATGTAAAGCCCTCAAACAACTACGAGTATTTTATCAAACACATCTACCAGGCTTCCAATGAAGCTAATGATGACAAGCCAGGTCCTTTTGATGCTGCTTTTCTCTTGACAAAATATAGCTCAGGGATGGATATGCTTGTCATTCCGAAACCTGTCAAGGTGATAGTTTTTCCGATTCTTCTAATGATTGGACGTCTTACGGGAAAATTTAAAAAATTTGCAGATGCACCAGATGGTTTACGGTAGGCAGACACATTTGTAATTACGTCGAATTGCTATATATAAAACTAAACCAAACAACAGTTTGCAACTATGAAGATTTGCGTTTTGAAATTTTCTTCAGACCTGATTAGTGCAATAGCCTTGCTTTTGTAAGACACATCAAGAGTCAGCCATTAAAAGATTTACAGAAGGCACCAGTACAGAATAAATTGGAAGAATAGCTAATTATACTTTCTGTAGGTCAGGCATTACCTTTAATGTAGTGAGAAAGTTTAATCCCTAATTTATCTGAAAGGGTTACTTTTTCCATACGCTAATAGGGATACAACAAAGGAAGCAAATAATAAACGAGATAAAATTGAATTATGGAATTAGGTGTAGATAGTTTTGTAGCACAATTCGATGACACTTCAAATATAAATGAACATGGTCTGGATGCTATGTCTCAATTGCTTGAAAGAATTGAGCATGCGGATAATATGGGCCTTGATGTATTTGGTATCGGTGAACACCATCGTAAAGAGTTTCTTGATTCGGCACCGGTAGTTATTCTTTCCGCAGCAGCTGCAAGAACCAGGCAAATTCGTCTCACAAGTGCGGTTACAGTTCTTAGTGCAGCAGATCCTGTAAGGGTGTTTCAAAATTTTGCAACATTGGATCTGATTTCAAAAGGCAGAGCTGAAATGGTGGTTGGTCGAGGGTCTTTTATTGAAGCTTATCCGCTCTTTGGTTTGAGCCTGCATGACTATGATAAACTTTTTGCTGAGAAATTAGAACTGCTTCTTAAAATTCGCGATCAGGAGTTTGTAACATGGTCAGGAAAATTCAGACCTGCGATGATCAATCAACCTGTATATCCCAGACCTGTTCAGAACCCTCTCCCAATTTGGCTGGGTGTAGGGGGTACACCTGAATCTTTTGTTAGAGCAGGTATGTTGGGTTTGCCATTAATGGTCGCGATCATAGGTGGCGAAACACATCATTTTCGTCCGTTAGTTGATCTTTATCGTAAGGCTGGATTGCGTGCTGGATTTAAAGAGGAGCAACTTATAGTAGGTATGCATGCTTTTGGTTATGTAGCTGAAACTACGCAGCAGGCAAAGGATGAAATGTATGCAGGGTATGCCACTGCTATGACGGGCAGTGTCGCTAAGGATCGTGGAATGCCACCTGCTACGAGATCGCGCTTTGAAGCACAAGCTGGTCCAATGGGCGCTTATCTTGTAGGTGATCCAGAAGAAGTTGCAACTAAGATTAAACGCCATAGTGATGCATTGGGAGGATTAACTCGTGTTACTTTTCAAATGGATGTTGCGAATTTATCTCATGAACAATTAATGCGGTCTATTGAATTGATTGGAACACGAGTTAAACCGATTCTGAGTGATAGACCATAATTATTTACCTAACCATAACTGGAAAAAATAAATATATAAAATGCAACACAAAGCAATATCTATTCGCCCCTTTATGGGATCCAAAAATTTCGAACAATCGCGTAGTTTTTACCGTGATCTGGGATTTGAGGAGAATATATTATTCCACAATATGTCTTATTTTAAAACGGAGGGTCTGGGTTTCTATTTGCAGGATGCGTATGTCCAGGACTGGATTGATAATTCGATGGTTTTTTTGGAAGTGGATGATGTGGAGCGTTATTATAAAGAGTTGTTAGCATTAGATCTATCCTCAAAATATCAGGGTGTCAGACTTATTCCGATACAACATCATGCTTGGGGGAAAGAATGCTTTTTGCATGACCCGTCCGGGATATTGTGGCATATAGGGGAGTTTGAGAGGGCAGTAGAAGTCGCCATTCACCCCTAAATCTCCTGAAGGGGACTCTTTAACTTCTTTGAAATTCTTTAATGGCTAAGATTTATATTGAGCAATTAATTCTGAGAGGTTTAGTTTAATAAAACATTTACGGTAATAAATCTGAGGACCAAAACTGATTGAGCACTTCCAATGTCTATTTCATGCTTGAAACAAGAATCTATGCGCACTAACATCTACAAGAATTAGTAAAGTGAAACATAACTAAGCGAGCAAGCATACCTGGAGGCCGGACGAGAGAAGAATGTAAAAGCAAGTTATTTGGGGCACAAAGCCGTTTCGGTTGCTGAGCTGTAGCACATGGTTGAACGTTGTAAGTCGAAGTATTGGTTACTTTTTGGGCTAGCAAAAAGTGACATTTCTATTATGAAATCATTTTTGGTGTTAAGCAGTTCATCGCAATAAAGAGAGTTTAGAATGATTACTTTTTTACAATGGAAAGTCACAATATGTGCTTGTAAAATTTATTGAGGGAAGGATTTTGTACTTTTGTTAGTGAAAATTTATTTTCTAATCAAAAAATCTAAATCTATTATGAAAACATATTTTATCCAACTATTTTCAGGATTAGTAATCATCCTATTATTGAGTTCAACTAGTTGTAAAACCGAAGGCACTGCATCAGCACCCGATCCAATATTCTTAAAATGTTGGGCACATGGCTTTGAAGAAGAAACCCCGGACAACTCACTTGTATTCAGGTCTTGTATGAACCACACGTTTCCAATCGCGCGATACCGAAACACTTTTACTTTAAAAGAAAACGGCGAAGTTGATTACACTGTACTCGCATCCAATGATGCACATTCAACTGAGGCAGGGAAATGGTCGTATGATGCTAAGACTAAAAAACTTCGGATCTCAAATAAAGAAAATGTAGTCGTCCATGAATACGAAGTTCTTGAAATGAGTGAGGATATGTTGAGATTGAAAGAATAAGGGTTAAAGGCGGAAAAGGTTGAAGGGTAGAAGGGCAGAAAAAGGATGCTAAACTCTTTAGGAGTTCTTTAGCTTTCCTAGTATGCCACTGTTACATCCCCTGTATACGTTTTAATACCCCCATCAACAAATCCAATTTCGGCTTCATACACAAATACGCCTGGATTTATATTTCCGTTTTTATCAATACTATTCCAACTTGCTGCCGGATCATCAGGAAGAAAATCTTTCGCCTCGTGGACAAGGGCTCCCCATCGATTGTAAATCACGAACTTTTTGATTTTCGATATCTGCCTTTTGTCACTCCAGATACTGAATATGTCGTTGATGCCATCATTGTTTGGAGAGAACACAGTAGGAATATAAATTCTGCGGTTTTTATTAATTACAATCAGTATTTCATCAGTGATGGAGAAACCATCTAAATCCACTGCAGTGGCCGTCAATGAAATATCATTCACCGGATGAAGTAGTATTTCCAAACATTTAGGATCCAGGCATTCGACAATATTATTTGGTGACCAAATCACACCATCAATTTGATCCGGAGGTTGATTGATTGTTGATTTGATAATTGTATCTTATCCCAACTGAAGTTCAAAATCCTCTCCCAGGTTGAGCGTAAGGCCTGAAAAACTCAATACCTCAATTTCTATAGAATCTTTCGTGGTTCATTGCTCATCATCAACGTAAGTATAGGCTTACAAAGTGTGTACCAGGTCCTTGTGCCATTGGATGGAAAACATTTCCGTTGGCAGAACCTCCCCCATGTCCCTCCAATCGGGTCTGCTGTGCGTATTTGAAAACTTTCACTTTCGCAAAAGGGGCCTATTGTGTTGATGCTAATGTCCGTTGACGCAAC
>JAYUXX010000258.1:0-4207 GCA_043752765.1 Saprospiraceae bacterium
ATCTGACTTGCTAACAAAAAGAAAAAAGTAGCAAAAAAGCAAAAGTGATGATGATAATGACTATAATGAACTGTGATTTAAAAAGTCAACCTATTTCAGGCAGACTCACACGACTCACATCTCACGATTGACGGCTCACGGCTCACGTTTCACCACTGACAACTGACAACTCACTTCTCTATAGTTATAAAATTCCCCCACGCCCATCCAGTCCTTCCTCCATAATACACTTTATACCATTTCCCTTTCTCACCATTTACCACCTCGGTTTTATCACCATATCCAACAACTCTGACCTTTGATTTATTCGGGATTTTGGTAATGATCCCTGCATCCAGGTTTGGATTTAATCGCAACATCAAATCAGTCCCTTCTTTTGTATTCACAACTCCTATACTCGCCCCAGCAGGCGCATTGGTGTCTTCACTGACGATTTCTTTTTCCTCTTCTTTTTTGACACTTTTAGAATCCATCTCTTCATCGCTCTTTAATTCTTCTATATCATTGATGACCCATGCTTCCGTTTCGATGTTTTCACCATTCAAATCATTGTCTGAAACCTTTTTGTAGATCGCTTCAATTTCAAAAGCCTTCTTCAGGTATTTAGGATTTGCCTTGAAACCAAAACTCGCATTTTCATCTTCCAGAAGAAGAGGGAATCCACCTAATTTATTCTCATCAATATGCCTGAAATCAAATTCCTCTCCCGTCGCAATTTCTTTGAAGAGCAAATGTGGATAATCACCTTCCTCGTAACTGACAAAGGTCATATCCATCGTTTTTCTCTTGGATGATGAGGAATTATTTTCTTCAGGGTTTTCTGTACTTTCTGTATCCGTCCCGGCCTGGTCGTCTGTCTTTGTTTTGTTACAGGAAAGAAGTAGAATTAAGAAGATATATGCCAATGAAATTCTCATTTCGTTATTAGATTTTAGAATGAAGACGCAAGGTAACCTGATTTTTTAATATTAATTATATCAGTCATATGTCCATATATGTAACCTTTCTTCACGTTGGCAAATCAACCACCCATGGCATCGTTGGGGTAACTTAGTGGAACCTCCCGGTCCGTGGCAATGACGACGTTTTGAGTGGATTTCGTCAATGCGATCAGGAGGAAAACACTCGCGATGGCTGTACCAAGTAATCTCAGAATACTTAAAGTCTCCCATTTTGAAGCCCTTTCGGTAAGTGCATTGTCAGCGGTAGGCTGAATAGGTGTTTGGGTAATCGACATCAACTCGGGAACAAAATATAATCCCGTCAGAATAATCGTGAATAAAAAATATCCCATTACGATGAGAAGTATTTTGCGTCTTCGCGTTTTCCAGTTCGCCACCAAAGACGCGATTAATAAGAGAAGTGTAAGTGGAAGGATCATTCCCCAAAACTTTTCTGCATGAAGCCCAAATTCTCCCTGAAACATAGTCAGCGAAGACGGTGGTGCGGCACTCCAACTCGGAACAACAGCCAATTGTTCATACACCCCGCCACCCAGAATGATTGTAAAACCAATCGTGGCGAGGATCAATAAAAGGTCTTTTATAGTAGACATACAAGTTTATATTGGAGCGGTAATTAATTTAATGGAAAATAGAGTTACAACATTAAGATAGAACAAAAAATAAAGTTGAAGTAGGTATATCATGTTCACCTCACAAGCGTAACATTTCCCTTAAAACTTTCCTTAACCCCATCAACGTCTTCAACCTCAATATAGAACGCATAAATCCCGGGGCTCATCGAAATCCTTTTAAAGGTACCATCCCACCAAAACTCGTTTTTTGAAATCGGAAAATCATTAGCTTCAAACACAAGATTACCCCAACGATCAAATATCAAATACTTCTTTATCAAAACATTCGTATTGATAGAAGTAAATATCTGGAAGAAATCATTGATACCATCTCCATTCGGAGAAAAAGTATTTGGAACAAAAATATTGCACTTCAGTATAGCAAGTTGCACAGAACTATCCGCGGTACAACCATTTTCATCTGTGAGGAGTATTTGATGCTCGCCAACACCAAGATTTAAAAATGATCCATTCGAAGAACCCGTAAATCCATTTACAGTCATACTAACCAGTCCTGCTCCTCCAGAAGTTTCAATTTGCAAACTGCCGTTATTTTCACCACAATCCGGTAATTGAATTACTATATTTTCGAATTGCAAATCTTCAATGCTCATCATTTCAACCGAATCCATGAATGTACATCCGGCTTCATCCATCACTTCAATCGTGTATAATCCGGGAGGAAGGTTGATAAATTCATTTGAAGTCTGAAACTGAGAACCATTAATGGAGTACCTGATCAGCCCCGTGCCACCATCGGGAGTTACTTCTATCGAGCCATCATCATTGCTACATGATCCTGCATTTACTTGTAAAATTTCAATTCCTATAGAAACGGGTTCATCAATTTGTACTGAAAATGTATCCATACATCCGTTTGCATCCAGGCTTGTCACGAGGTATAAACCTGGTGATAGGTTTTCGAAGAAATTCTCATCTTGAAAGAGTATCTGATCTATTGAAAATTGAATGTCAATTTGAGATTGTGTTTCTACCGTAATTGAACCTTCCAATTCGTTGCATGTGGGCTCAACGACCTCAACATCTTCAATAAGGACAGGCTCAATAGCAACAATTTCGATGCTGTCAACATCCATACAACCTGCAGCATCCTGAATTGTAACAATGTGATAGCCTGCGCTCAAACTATCGAATACTGAAGCATTTTCAAAGGGCATTCCGTCTATCGAGTATTCCGTCGGACCACTCGGATTTGTGACCGAAACATGGACTTCCCCATTATTATTTCCACAAGAAGTGGAAACAGTTGAAAGATTTAAAATAGAAGGACCATCCGAATTGACGAGACTTACTGATTTAGAATACAAACATCCATTTGCATCGCGTACGACAAACGTATGATTACCTGCAGCCAAAAGATCAAAAGTATTTTCAGACTGAAAGCTCATTCCATCTAATGAATAAAGAATAGGGGGTGTGCCTCCCGAAATATTAATAGTTATAGATCCATTTTCAATGTTGCATCCGGGATGAGAATAACTCACACTATCGAAAATTAAAGGTGAGGAACCAAGAAACTCATATGTACTAGCCCCACCTCCTGCCCTGATATCGAGTTCACATACCAATTGGAGTGCATTCAACTGAAAATTAATCAGGTAGATATCGGATTCACCACTCGAAATTGCATAACAGTTGATACTGTCACACCCCACAGTGTACGAAACAATTCCAAAGATCTCTCCCGAAATACTTTCATCCAATGCAACACTGCTATTGGATAGATCATTTAAATCAATTAGAACAATACGATCATTGGATACTGCAACATATAAATTCCCTTTATAGAATGTCAGATCACCGGTTGCACGATATTGAAAATCACCAAGGTAGGAAGCCTGATCAGTGAGTTTATTATACGTCCACAATTCTCCATCTACACCTGTGGTATAAATTAAACCATCAGCAGCTATAGTGAGGGAGTTATAATTTTGATCATCAAAATTGTGCACAAAGGTTGAAAATCCCGTAAGAGTATCGATTTCATAAAGATCACCATCATAGGTAATTCCATAAAAACTTCCATCCGGATGAAAAGAAATATCAGTTATGTTTTGCGAAACATGCACCACGAAATCAAGCTCACAACTCAGAATATTTAATCTGTAGAGATCATCATCATTCGTATTTAGGTAGATGACCTGAGCAGATATGTAATTCAGGCTAAACATCACCACCAGAATCACTATAATCTTTTTCATCGCATTTGAATATTAAATTACTTGAGTAACACCAAATCAGGATAATCGGTTATCACTCCATCAACTCCCCATAGAATCAATTGATCAATTTCCTGTTTTGTATTTACAGTCCAGGGTATAACTGTGATCTCTGCATCATGCAATTGTTTTATGACAACCTCTGATAATAGTTTATAGTGTGGACTATAGATATCAGGCTTAAAAGTCAATTTCCCCAGGTTCTTTTGAAGCTTTTTTCCCTTTTCTACCAGATAAGCTATATCAAACCTTCGTCCGCTGACCTTATTGAGTTCTTCCAGAACGTTTATGTCAAAGGACTGTAACGTTACATCATCTTCAATTCCTAATCGTCGTATTTCTTCTACTACCATTCCTACAAAAACCGATGGCTTCGGCGTGTAGATGTCAT
>JAYUXX010000259.1:0-4196 GCA_043752765.1 Saprospiraceae bacterium
GCCCATATACCATCCATCCACATAATCATTTGTTGTCCCTGTCTTTCCACCAATTTCACTTTTAAATCCGGGAAATGCATAAGACCCTGCATATTTCAACATATCCACCATTACAGCATTTGCTTTTGCGGGGAGAGCAACTTGTTCTTCTTTGATAGCGCGATATATGACTTTCCCATTTTCATCTTCAATGGAAGCTACAAAATAAGGGGCTACAAAAACTCCATTATTGGCAAATGTGCAATAAGCTCCTGTCATTTCCATCACACTCAGATCTGCGGCACCAAGACAAATTGAGGGTTGATTAGGAACTCTAAATTCACCATCTGCCCGACGCAAAGAACTATCGATTCCCATGTTATGAATCAGACCTCGCACCACGTTTACATTGCCGAGCTGTTGCATTAGGAAAACCGAAACCGTATTTCTTGAGTCCTTCAAAGCTTCAAAGAGTGTAAATGACCTGCCGGTATATTTACCATCAGCATTTTTTGGCGTCCAGGGTGTTATCACACCAAAGTTTCCTTCACCGGGAGAGATTGTATAGGGTTGATCACGCACAGGAAAACATGGAGAAATCCCTTGTAATGTAATTGCAGTTGCGTAAATAAATGGCTTAAACGTAGAGCCAACTTGCCGGCTTGCGCCTGTGTGGTCAAACTGGAAATACTTATTGTTGATTCCACCAACCCAGGCTTTGACTTCGCCGGTTTTTGGATCCATAGCGAGACTGCCAATTTGCATAAACTTTCGATGGTACTTGATCGAATCAAGTGGTGACATTCGTACTTGTTTTTCACCAGCTGCATTGTAATCAAAAACCAGCATTTCAATGGGCGTATTCATTTCCTTCATGATGTCCCTTTGGAATTGTTTATAGGTAGTCATCAGTTCAGGCCATACTTCGTGCTTGATAATTTCTTTATATTTTTTTGCTTTATCGGTTGTAATCGCTTTACCCTTTACAAGCTTTGCAATTCGACCCGCCTTCTCAAATTCCTGCATCATATTGTCGATATCCCAATCCGACAAGATTACTTTAAGATCTTTTTCAATTTTCACCAAAAGCGGTACCAATCGGATTTCGTGCATCACTTGATACCGTGACGTCGAACGTATCATGTGGGTAAGAGATTCTTTACGGATTTTCTTTTGAAGATCATCAGCCTGATAAGTCCATGGATCGAGTTTGGACCATACCCTGTTGTACTTCTCTTGTATTTTGGCCATATGCTTCCACATTTCTTCCTCGGCCATTATTTGCATATCCAGGTCTATGGTGGTATATACTTTTAGTCCATCTTTATAAATGTTGTACTTCTCACCATTTGCTTTTCTGTAATCGGATTGATCAAATAAGTCTTTAAGCCAGTTGGCTAATTCAGCCCTAAAGTAAGGAGCAGGTCCGGTCACATGACTTTGCTTTGAGAAGTGTGAAATATCCAGTGGCAATATCCGTATTGAATCATATTCTGCGCGGGAGATATACTTTTCTTTCCTCATTTGATTCAGTACGATCATACGACGATGCATGACCGTATCAGGGCGACGAACCGGATTGAATAATGCCGGGTTTTTTAGCATTCCTATCAACGTGGCCGATTCCTGAATAGAAAGTTCATTCTGATTTTTTCCAAAGTATATTTCTGAAGCCGCGCTGATGCCATAAGCACCGTAGATAAAATTGAATTTATTGAGGTACATCGCCAGGATTTCCTGCTTAGTGTATTGCCGTTCAAGTTTAACGGCGGTGATCCATTCGCGGAATTTGGTCATCACTAATGTCCAGGCCTTTTTCATCTTTCCCATTCCTGTAAAATCAGGCCTGTCGAATAATAATTTTGCCAGCTGTTGGGTGATCGTGCTCCCCCCACCTTTACTGGAATTGCCGGTAACAACACCCATCACTGCTCTTGTCAGAGCTTTTACATCCACTCCCGAATGTCCAAAATAACGTTCGTCCTCGGTGGCCACGAGTGCATCAATGAGATAAGGGTTCAATTCATCATACGTGACCGGTAATCGATTCTGTGTATAATACCGCCCGATCTCCCGACTCTTTATATCAATAACCTGGGAAGCAAGTTCAAAATCAGGATTCTCGAGTTGTTTAAAATCGGGGATTCCCCTGAAAGAGAGTATGAAAAAAAACAAAATGACAAAACCAACAAGGCTAAAAGCCCCGATCCAGAGTTTCTTATTGTATCGATGAAAAGGAGAATTGGAATCTATCATATGAAATAAAATAACAAAAAAATTTAGTTGTCCAGCTCAAAACGTACTGGCACATCCATGGCTTGTGACAGCCAACTCAAACAATCCTTAATTACCTGATCTTCTACCGGTATATTCCATTTGCAGGAACCAATCCTATCAGGCAAACTAAATCCGATCCTGGCGCCTGATTTCTTTTTATCCAAATTCAACCAGGTATTCAGCAGCTCAAAGGTCGGCAATGAAATCCTTACCGGATCCAATAAAACATCTATCCGGGTTACAATAGTCTCAAAATCTTCATTGTTTAACAATCCCAGCATATTTGAAATTTTGGATTCCATCAACATCCCTAATGTCACACACTGTCCATGGGTCAATGGATGATCCGATTTTAGATAATAACTCTCCAGCGCATGACCAACGGTATGACCAAAGTTTAACACTTTTCGAAGGCCTTTTTCAGTAAGATCTGCCTCAACTATATTCAATTTGACGGGAAAGTTTTTTCGGAAGACAGCTTCCCAGGGAATGTCATCAACCGAATCAGTTTCGGATAGAGTATCCCACAAATCCTCACTCCCTATAATGGCATGCTTGACAATCTCGGCAAGTCCTGATATTTTTTCAAGCCTGGGCAGTGTATTTAAAAAAGTCTCATCTACCCAGATGAATGCAGGAACCTGTATCAGCCCAATATAATTTTTAAGTCCTTCGTAATCAATCCCTGTCTTTCCGCCCAGTGCTGCATCGGCAATCGAAAGTACAGTAGTAGGAATATGGCCAAAACGAATTCCTCTCTGATAACATGAAGCCGCAAACCCCCCAAGGTCGCAAATCATGCCACCCCCTACATTGAGTACTACAGAATTCCTATCCGCACCGTGAGTAATTAGAGAAGACCAGATAACCTGACAAGAGCTTAGGTTTTTGTGATGTTCGCCAGCAGGTAAAGTAATAACAGGGTAATCTGCCCCCAATTTGGGAACACAAAGTTGGGCAGTATTTTCATCTGCTATAATAAAGACAGCGGAAGGCTTCAAATCTTCCAGAATTTCCGGTAACCCGTTAGCAATGAGGCCGGAATGAATGTTTCCCAAGGAGGATGAATATATCTTCATGTCAGTATTTCGATCGATTCTAAAGTCCATGCCTGTGCTTTGGCAACAAAAAAGGGCTTTATCTCTGCCCATGTTTTTTGGAACAATGGAGAGGCCCGATACGTTTCAAGATCATCGATAGATTCCCAGAAGCTGATCGTCCAGACACAGGTTTCCTCTTTATTTGTAGTTCGTAACAATTCAAGCCCCATACAACCACGTTGAGTACGGATCTCGTTTTTTACGACATCGAAGATGTTCAAAAAAAGACCCTCTGTCTCTGGCAAGAGTTCCATCATTACGATTCTTTTGATCATATTAAATGTTTAATGATTGTAAGGTGGATCAAACATATTGGAAATAGATTGTAAATTTATTATCAAGAGAAACAAACGCTTAGAAAGGATTAATTAGATTTGGCACGAACAAAAAGTAATAAAACAATCGGAAAAACTGCACCCAACCCAAAATCAAGCGGATCAAGTGAGATCGTATTAACGATAGAAGATTTAGATCCATTGGAGTTATTTGGACAGAATAACAGTAAACTGAATCTCTTCCGAAAAGCCTTCCCAGATGTTGTAGTGACTTCCAGAGGTGAGCAGATCAAGTTTTCAGGTAAAAAAAAGAACGCTCAGGGCGCAAAGGATAAATTTGAAATGATGATCAGGATCCTCAAAGACAGAAAGGAGCTTCCTATCACCACTATCGAAGAATTATTAGAGGGTACCCACACGTTTGAGGAAAAACATGTAACCAACGGTGACGACCATGTCATTCTCTATGGTCGTACAGGCAAACCGATAAAAGCAAAAACACCCAACCAGAAAAAAATGGTTATCGCATCAGAAACAAATGATGTGGTTTTTGCAGTAGGTCCTG
>JAYUXX010000260.1:0-1605 GCA_043752765.1 Saprospiraceae bacterium
GTGGTGATGGCCAGCAGGTTTTTATTGTTTTCCTGCAATGTACTCATCATCTGGTCGGATGATACCATTTTTTCTATTCCCAGGGTATCGCCGTCATCAACAGGTTGAGACAAGGAAGTCCCACCATATATGATGATGATTTTGTTGCCGATCAATCCGTCGGTACTGATCTTCACCTTGGCATCCTTTCGAATAAACTGCTGCGATTTTTCATCGATCTTAATGACTACTCTGACTTGAGATTCTCCATAGAAACTCATTTTATTCACGGTGCCAATCTTTACACCGGAAAACCATACGTTGTTACCGGTCTGAAGTCCATTAACATCATCAAACACAGCCGTTACGTGGATTTTTTTGACAAAGGTGCTGCGCAGGTTGCCTATAGCAAGAATACCCGTTAACAGGAAAATCAAGCCCAGGGCAATGAATAATCCTACGATAATTGAGCGCTTTTTTGGTTCTGACTTCATGATTATTTTATGAAATTGTAATTGTAAAAACCTTGTGCCTGTTCGTCATCAGAGCTAAATACCTCGTCGAACGTTCCCTGGCTTGTAATTTTTCCTTCCAATAGCATGACAACCCGATCTCCCGTGACTTTTGCCGCGCTAAGGTCATGTGTAATAATAATTGAGCTTGCCTTGTAACGCTCCTTTACCTGATTAATCAGATTATTGATATCATTGGATGTAATGGGGTCCAGGCCGGCAGTGGGTTCATCATATAGCATGATTTCCGGTTTCAGCATCAGCGTGCGGGCAATACCTATCCGTTTTCTTTGTCCACCCGACAGGTCAGCGGGCATTTGTTCAATTTTATCCAACAGACCAACCGAATCGAGTGTTTCTTCTACGGTGTCGTCTATTTGTTTTTTGGTAAGATTTTTTACATTTCTGACCAAGGGGAATTGCAGATTTTCGCGCACATTCATACTGTCGTACAGTGCGCTGCTCTGGAAGGAGAACCCAATTTTCATCCGCAGCGCCTGCAATGCTTTTTCATCCAGTTCCTTCACCTCCTGCCCCAGCACATTCACACTTCCTTTATCTGGCGATAACAAGCCTGCAATGATTTTAATCAAAACAGATTTTCCACTGCCGGAGCGGCCAAGTACCACTACGTTCTCTCCTTTAAATACCTCAAGATCAATACCGCGCAATACATCCAGCTCACCGAATGATTTGTATAACCCTTTGATGGATATTACAGCTTGGCTTTTATCAATTTTATGTGGTGTATTATCTTCCATATCAATTTAAAAATATCGAATCCAGTTGGATATTTGAACAATGACCAATTCTTCCACAAATATCAGGAACATCGAAAGTACAACAGATGCATTGGCAGCCTTACCTACACCTTGCGTGCCTTGGGCAGCATTGTAGCCCTTGTAAGATCCAACAATACCAATGGTAAATCCAAAAGAAATGGCCTTAACCACCGAAGTGCCCAGGTCAAGGAAAGTGACCGATGAAAAAGCTTCGGCTACGAATGTAGCGAAGCTCGTTTTTTCATTCATGTAAATATTTAAAAACGATCCCATCATCCCCACAAAAGTGCAATACATAGCCAAAACCGGAATCATGGTGGTTGTAGCAATTA
>JAYUXX010000261.1:0-4180 GCA_043752765.1 Saprospiraceae bacterium
GTTTCTTTTAACCGTATGAGTTCAAGATAACTGACACGTGAAATAAGCTCTCCTATCCTGTCCCCATGTTTCTCCACGATATGATCCACAGTCTGATCATCCACCGTATCAATCAACCCCTCCCTGTCTTCATATAGTTTATGGATAGGCCAGTCACGGATCTCCGGAATCAGGGGGGGATATATATTCATTCTTTTTTTCACGAAGGTTGATTGATAAACATTTTGTTCATCCGGCGAATCGATTCCAGGATCTCCTCTCTACCCAATCTATTAACACTACTTGTAACAACAAACGGAGGAAGTTCTACCCATTCATTCAGCACATCGGCCTTATAAGCTTCAAGTGCAAGCACAAGCTCATCCGGTTTCAACTTATCCGATTTGGTAAAAAGGATACAAAAGGGAATATTATTTTGGCCAAGGTAGTTCATAAAGGCCCGATCATTCTCCATCCGGGGGTGACGAATATCCAACAATAGGAAGGCACACATGAGATTCGACCGGCCTACCACATATTTATCAATCAGACTTGACCACTGGCCACGAGTAGACTTAGAAACCTGTGCGTACCCGTACCCCGGAAGATCTGCAATCATCCATTCTTCATTTCCTTCAACTTTAAAAATATTGATGGATTGAGTTTTTCCGGGCTTTCTTGAAGTTCGTGCGATTTCCCGTCTTCCCGTTACTAAATTAATAATTGAGGACTTACCGACATTCGATCTGCCAATAAAACAATACTCCGGAAGGTCAATGGGAGGACACTGCCTCACATCTTTATAACTACCTATGTAATGAACATCTAAAGCCTGATCCTCCATCAATATGGGACGTAAAGTATTAAATCGGGGTTAAATTTACGACTCTCAGCGCCGGCCATGTAATGGTTGCTGAAATAACACGTTACTTTTGACATAACGAATTTCCTACATATGGTTTACAGGAAGTATTTACGAGGCGTATTTTTTCCGATATTCTTTTTCACTTTTGCTGTTCTTACGCAAGCTCAAATTCGTCCGGGCATCAAGTTTGGTGTTTCTACCCCTGATGTAGATCCTAAGGATATTGTGATTTCTGATGAAAATGGCGTCGAATATTACCAGGTTTTTGTGGAGAATGCCCGATATGGGGTTCATGCAGGGGCATTTATTCAGATGCAAATAGGGAATTTCTTCATTCAGCCTGAAATATTATATAATTCTACAAGTGTCGATTATAAAATTGACTCATTACTCGTCCCCGGTTCCGGTAATCACTTTCGACCCTTTCGGGATACTTATCGGAATATTGACTTTCCGGTGCTTCTGGGACTTAAACTTGGGCCATTGAGAATTGGTGGAGGTCCCGTGGGCCATATCTTTTTACAAAGCCCGGGTGGATTTGATAATTATGATGGGTTTGAGCCACTGTTTAATGATCTTTCCTGGGGATGGCAGGCAGGTGTAGGTCTTGATTTCTGGAAATTGCATATCGATGCGCGCTATGAGGGGAATCTTTCCAAATTGGGCGATCACATTACATTTTTTGGGAAGAAATTTAATTTTGCCACAAATAATAACCGCTTCATTGCCTCATTAGGCTTTTCTTTTTAAATAATTTATAAGGGTATACCCACCTATAGAAAAATTTATAGTAGGTGAAAACCGTTATTTAGAAATAATTATGGCACTAAAATAGATGGTATACAAACCTAACAAGCTTCATTTTACGTTATTTCAGCGGCCGCAAGGGACTCACTCTTTTAAATCCGATAATAATGAAATATTTAAGTCTATATATTGGTTTGTTTTTCATTTCCATATTAAATGTAAATGCCCAGGAAGTAATCATGACTTTTACAACCGGGGTTTCACCTCAACAAACTCCAGAGTCGAATCATATTTTCGTTAACCGATCATCCCCCAGGGATGAATTTACATTTGATCTTTCTCAGGTAAAAGCTTCTTATTTTATAGGAGTTGGTGCAAAATATAATTTGAACCCATTTTTTCTGGCTGCTGAAGCACAATATAACCGCAGAGAATTTCTTTACAATGTTTCCTATACATTTCCTGGATTTGGGAGAACTGAGCAAACCCAAATCGTAACTGAATCAATGAATGTGATAAATTTTCCTTTATCATTAGGTGTTGATTTGGGTATCGTAGATGTAACAAGTGGATTTCTGCCGCAATTAATTGTATCGCAATCTTCTGATTTATCTGATATTTATGGTTACACGCAGAAATTAAATCGTGTGCGACTTGGTTGGCATTCCGGCCTTGCAGCTAACATCAGTGACTTGCGTGTTGGCTTAAGCTGGCAAATGGATTTCAACAATTATGCAGATCATGCGTATATTAATGATCAGAATTTATCATTAGCAGGTCGCTCTAACCGCATATTGGGAACCTTGAGTTACCAGTTCTAGTTTTTCAACTACACATCCTATTACAATGAAAGCCTGAAGTAATCTTCAGGCTTTTCATTTTAATAGTTTTGTTTTAATAATTTATTGGGTTCCAAATTTATTTCATGTGGCTCAACAAAAGTGAATCAGACAACTGACCCAATTTTTTTGATTTCATTTGTGCCTCCAGAAGTTTTATGGTTTGAACCGATCGGTCGTTTGTCCAGCCGGATAATTGTTTATTTTTTCCTCTTTCAATTCTTTCCTTAAAATAATCAGTAGCCTTTGTAGAGATATTAATTAAATATTCCTGATACTGCTTTTGTGTTTTTTCCGCTCCCTTTCTAAGAATAGAGATTAGAAATCGATTTCCATTGAACGTATTTACATCTTCCTGAACATCTGCTATATCATCATTTATTTCCGTGATAATATCATAATAATGCCAGGCATTTTCTTTCCAGATCTTTTCAAGTTCGGGATGCATCTTATAAATCAAATGTCTCACTAATCGTACATCACATGATTTTGTGACATAAAAATCCTTCATCGAAACTTTTGTAGGCCATATATCTTTCCGACAGTTTCTTTCAATTTTTTCATATTCTTTAATTTCTTTCACCATGGAATCGATTTGCTTTTCCTTATACCCCATCGCTTCCAAAGAGTTAACTATTCCATCCCAGTAATGGCCAATATCCTTTTTATCAAGGCTCCATTGGGATTCAAGATACCCATCGAGCATATAGATTTGATACTGCACATTGACAAGGTTAGCGCCAAATTCTTTATCCTTTTCAAGACCACACGCTTTCAATAAATCCGAAATACGCCTGTATGCGAATAATTTGTAAATCTTATCAATGGTGGTTTTTTCCACCTTATATTTTTTTGTAGCCATAAACTTAATTATACATGAAAGCAGATGCTAAATCGGGTTTCATGAAATGCATGGTAACCAAGAGGGATTCAGCAGATCGTATCTGATATGTAAAATTAGTAAAGAGAACGTTAACCGAATGTAAATTTTAAGTTTTGAAGGCTATCCCGCCTTGACGATCCTCTTTACAATCACCACATTTCCAATGTAGAATGCAGCATAATAAAGGCCTGCAGGAAATGCTAATAATGAAATTTCTCCTTTATGCTTTTCATCATATTTAGATATAGAACCATGAAGTATAGGTTCACCTGATGAACTAAAAACGGTATAATCCACAAAAATCGAAGGGTTTTTAAATACGCCTAAGATCTGATAAACACCTCTTCCCGGGTTTGGATAAATTTTGATAAAATGATTCTCCTGAGTTTGTGTAGTACTGACCTGCGTTGAAACAACAACTGAATCGTTCCTAAAACATCCATTACTGTCCATGGTCCGCACTAAATAATCCCCAGGTTCAAGCATTGTAAAAAATGAATCCAAAACTGCAGGAGCTCCATTCAAACTATACGTAAATGGCCCCAGGCCTCCGGACGTTGAAATATGAATTTCACCTACATCTCCACCAGTAGCTGGTAGCGTGGATACCATAGTTTCAAGATTACACGTAACAATTGTGAAATCAATTGTATCAGAACATCCCTCTCCGTTGATTTTTGCAATCATCATATATGATCCCGGAACTAAATCAAGGAAGAAGTTGCTTGCCTGATAAGTCAAGCCTCCGTCGATACTATACGAAACAGAACCCGGAACATTCAGAACCTGAGCAATAGCAAATCCATCAGCTGCGCCCGGTGTGGTTTCTGGCCCTACTCCAACCTGAAGTTCTAGTTGACAACCCCC
>JAYUXX010000262.1:0-1601 GCA_043752765.1 Saprospiraceae bacterium
GTCGGGAAGAGGAAGTTTCATCCCCAGCATGAAGACCTAAAAGATATTATTGTGTCCTGGCTCGCCGGAAAAAAATTTACAGATACTATTGAAACACAGTCTATTGGTTGTTTTATTAACTTTAGCGACCCTTTCCAGAAAAATTAAAAACATCATGAAACACCTACTGCCCTTTTTTGCTTTTTTGATCCTTTCGTCTTCTGCCATCAGCCAGGATGTCACATTTGCTAAAGACATTGCTCCCATTATTTATAACAACTGTACCAAGTGCCATCGTCCAAACGAAATTGGTCCTTTTTCATTGACAAATTATAATGAAGTCAAGCCATGGGCTCCGATGATTAAATACGTGACCTCGATCCATTATATGCCACCATGGAAGGCAGATCCTGAGTATTCAAGATTTCAGGGAGAACGATTCCTCACGCAGACACAAATTGATCTTATCGCTTCGTGGGCTGATAATGGAGCACCGTATGGTAATGCTGCGGATGAGCCAGCTTTGCCTGAATTTCCAACGGGCTCACAGATCGGTACGCCGGATCTCGTGCTTTCTATGACAGAAGCTTTCGAACATCAGGGTGGTAATCAGGATGCATACAGGGTGTTTGTTTTGCCAACGGGCTTGACAGAAGACAAGCAGATTGCTACGGTAGAACTCAGACCAGGAAATGCGAAGATTGTGCATCACGCATTAATGTCTCAGGACAATACAGGTGCAGCTCGCGCTATGGACGCTGCTGACCCAGGTTATGGCTATGATGGGTTCGGAGGTTTCGGTATAGATGCTGCACTTGCGAATATGTTTCCAGGTTATGTGCCTGGGCAGAAGCCTATTCCGTTTCCAGAGGGTTTAGGTCAGATATTACCTGCAGGTTCAGATCTTTTGATGCAGGTTCATTATGGGCCTTCACCAGTACCTACCAGGGATAGCAGTTCAATTAATATCTTTTTCAAAAAAGAACCTGTAGAGAGACAAGTTCAGAATTTCATTTTTCTTCCTTTCTTTCCACTGTTGCAGAATGATGTCTTCATCATGCCTGCGAATACTGTAAAAACGTTTCATTGTCAATACACCTTACCTATCAAGGTGAGTTTGTTTGCGATCTGGCCACATGCACATTTGTTAAATCAGAGTTATGAAGTATATGCAGTAAATGCAGGTGGTGATACAACAAATCTGATACGTATTCCCGAGTGGGATTTCAACTGGCAGGGATCGTATAACTTCAAAAAATATATGGTGCTTGAAGCGGGTACGACGATACATGCTTATGCGACGTATGACAATACTTCGAATAACCCAAACAATCCAAATAGTCCACCTGCTTTTGTAACGTGGGGAGAAAGAACAACGGATGAAATGTTATTCCTTCCGCTCAACTTTGTGCCTTACAATGTGGGTGATGAGGATATCGTTTTCGAAGAAGGTACGACTGCTGTTGATGATCCGGGTGTAAGTTTTGTAAAACATTACCTCGGCCCTATCGTACCTAATCCTGCCAATGATGTTGCTTACATCAATTTTGTATTAGAGCAACCTGATCATATTTCATTGCGTGTATTGGACATGCAGGGAAATGTAATCCGTACACTTGCTT
>JAYUXX010000263.1:0-4171 GCA_043752765.1 Saprospiraceae bacterium
TTCATTCACATTTGTCCTCTTCGCATCATGAAGATGTTCACCATCATTTGGCCCATCATCATCATCCTAAGAAGGACGGAGATAAAGAGAAAAAACCAGGCGCCCATTTTTCACATGCCCCTGATTTTGGCGAATTTTTAATTAAACCATCATTTTCTCCCAAGGATCTCAAGATTAATGATTCAGACCAATCGGAATGTATTTTCGCTTTTATAGGTATCACCACTTTTAATGAGCCTGTCAGTAAAACATGGGTACTTCAGAAACCTCCTCCCATCGAAGCCTTCCTTTCCTTTTCATTCGCTTTAAGAGGACCTCCTTCCCTCTTGATTTAGATTTCCTTCTTATAGTTCAGGGGAAATTGGCTTATTGATAATCATTCAATAAGTTTGCCTTTATTCATCAAAATAACGATAGCACTAAGGCAATCAAAATCAAATTATTTTAGATTTCTTTTATAGCTGAATAACTGAAAACGTAGCATGCTCAATCGCATCATTCTTTTTTCACTTCAGAACCGGACACTTGTAGTTGCCTTTGCAGCTTTGCTTTTGGTGTATGGTGCATACACGCTGCTGCAATTGCCGGTAGATGTATTGCCGGACCTCAATCGTCCACGGGTTACTATTTTCCTGGAGGCAGGTGGAATGGCACCGGAAGAAATTGAAGCTCAAATCACTTTGCCGGTTGAACAGGCCATCAATGGGTCTCCTGGAGTTGAAGTAGTTCGTTCTACAAGTTCAATCGGCTTGGGGCTCGTGTTTGTAGAGTTTGGCTGGGATACGGAAATTTACCAGGCACGACAACTTGTTAGTGAAAAACTACAAACCGTAGAATTGCCGGAAGGTATTACGCCTGTGATGGGACCGATTTCTTCAGTCATGGGTCAGATCATGCTGGTCGGCATTTCCTCTGATACAACATCTCCCGCTACGCTTCGTACCATCGCAGATTTTATTGTTCGCCCACGGCTTAAAAGTATTAAGGGTGTTGCAGAAGCCATACCTATTGGAGGCGAACGATTACAATATCAAGTGTTGATCTCTAGTGCTAAGCTCAAACAATTCAATCTAACTATCGACGATATAGATGAAGCATTAGAAAGGACCAATCTAAATACAACAGGAGGATTTTTTGACAGATTCGGAGAAGAAGTTTTGATCAGAATTATAGGTAGGGCAACCTCTTTGGATGACCTTGAAAATACGGTAGTTCGGAATAGTGATGGGCAACCTGTTTTTCTAAAACAAATCGCGGAGGTCAAATTTGGAGCTGCTCAAAAGAGAGGTGATGGTTCGCTCAATGGCAAACCTGCAGTGATTGTAACCGTAGAAAAACAACCCGGGGTTTCTACCCTGAAACTGACTGATGAAGTGGAAAAAGCATTAGAGGAGCTCAGTCATAGTTTGCCTCCGGATGTCAAACTAAATCCGAAAGTTTTTCAACAGAAAAATTTCATTACACATTCACTGACGAATGTGATGCATGCTCTGCGGGACGGAGCTATTTTAATTGTAATTGTTCTGTTTTTATTTCTACTCAACTTCCGTACCACAGCGATCACACTCACAGCAATCCCGTTATCGCTTGTCATTACTGCTGTAGTATTTAAATTATTTGGGATCACAATCAATACACTCACACTAGGAGGTTTAGCGATTGCAATTGGTGAATTGGTCGATGACGCTATTGTAGACGTAGAGAACGTCTTTAGGCGATTAAAAGAAAACCGTCACCTTGCCGCTCCTCGTCCCTCACTACAGGTCATTTATGAGGCATCAAGTGAAGTTCGAAATTCGATTGTGTTTGCAACCATCATCGTGGTGCTTGTATTCCTGCCCTTATTCTATCTGCAGGGAATTGAGGGAAGACTTTTTGCTCCGTTGGGGATAGCCTACATTACAAGTATTGTAGCTTCTTTGATTGTCTCGCTTACAGTAACACCTGCTTTGTGTTCTTTTCTCTTACCCAATATGAAAAAAATGGATGATGAGAAAGAAAGTGGTTTGGTCAGGTGGTTAAAAAAGCAAGATGTGCGGTTATTATATTTTAGTTTAAACCGCCCTAAATTAATCCTGGGTGTGTCTGTTCTGCTCATAGCTATATCTGCGGCTATTGTTCCTTTTTTTGGAACCGAATTTTTACCTCCTTTTAATGAAGGTAGCTTTACAGTAAATCTGGTTGCCCCTTCCGGTACTTCCCTGGAAGAAAGCAACAAACTTGGTACGCTTGCAGAAAAACAAATTCTAAAAGTGCCTGATGTTTTATATACATCGCGTCGGACTGGTCGAGCAGAACTTGATGAGCATGTCGAGCCGGTGAGTAATTCCGAAATTGAAGTGGAATTGCGGGAAGATCCAGATAGAAGCCGAACAGAAATCCTGGGCGATATCCGGCAAAATCTTGAAGTTCTGAAAGGGGTGAATGTGAGTATAGGGCAACCTATTTCACATCGTATAGATCATTTGCTTTCCGGGGTCAGAGCGCAGGTAGCCATTAAATTGTATGGTAGTGACCTGAATGAACTTAGATCCCTTGCAACTGTAATCCATAAAACTATTGAGGGTGTCCCGGGTATCGTGGATGCAAACATTGAGAGCCAAACGCTAGTGCCTCAGCTTCGTATCACAGTAGACCGAAAAGCGATAGCGCGCTATGGAATGCAGGTAGGTGAAATCACAAAGGATCTTGAAATCCTATTAAATGGAAAAGTAGTAGGTAAAATCCTTGATGGTCAAAAGTCATACGATATTTTACTACGAGCAGATGAGACCGATCGCACGAATCTTGAGAATATTCGAAATGCTTTCGTGCATACACCAGAGGGAAATCTCATACCATTAGAGCAGGTTGCAAAAGTGGAATATGAAAAAGGTGTCAACGCTGTGAGTCATGAAAATACACAACGCCGCATAACGGTTTCTTCGAATGTGGAGGGCCGTGATTTGGGTGCTGCAGTTGAGGAACTTAAATCCAGGGTAGCAGAAATACAACTTCCTGAAGGATATTATATTGAGTATGGTGGCCAATATGAATCACAACAATCCGGCACCCGGCTCATAAGCATACTTAGTATTTTTTCCTTCTTAGGCATATTTCTGGTTTTGTTTATGCATTTCAGATCATGGAGAATTGTGCTGCAAATCATGTTCAATATTCCATTGGCATTAGTTGGAAGTGTGGTAGCGGTCTGGCTTACAGGAGGTGTTTTTTCGCTGGCTACTTTAGTTGGTTTTATTACACTTACCGGAATCGCGAGTCGAAATGGGATCATGATGATTTCGCATTATATACATCTTATGGAACATGAAGGTGAAGCCTTCAGTCGGCAAATGATCGTACGAGGATCACTGGAACGATTGGTGCCCGTATTGATGACGGCTCTCGTAGCTGCATTGGCATTGGTTCCTTTAACGCTTGATCCACAAGCACCCGGAAAAGAAATATTGTATCCGGTGGCAACAGTTATTCTTGGAGGTTTGATTTCTTCCACCTTTCTTGATATGGCTGTAACACCTGCTATTTTCTATTTGTTTGGTGAAAGGGCCGTCAAAGAATATATGGCTTCACAAACCAATCAGGTAAATGCAGAAAAAATAATTTAAAGAATTAAAATGATCAAATGGTGTATAATAATTTTCAAAAAAATGTTTGGAAAGAAATGTTGTCAATAATTAAATACAGCCTTCTACTGCATTGTGTACTGATAGGTTCATTTCTCTATGGTCAGGTTACGACTGAGCAAGAAGTAATCCAACTTGCATTGAACCATCCAACATTGCAGATGGCCAAACTGGATATACAACAGAACAAAGCAAGACAAAGAAATGCATTTAATCCTTCGCAACCCAGATTTGAAATTGAGTTTCCTACTGATTTCGGTTTAGGATTCGAAGCAGAGCAGGAATTTGATTTCCCAACGACTTATACAACGCGGTCTAAATGGTTGAAAAGTCAAACCAGGCTTGCAGAAGAGGCAGCTTATATCTCCGGGCGTGAAGTTACCAGGGATGTACGTATGATTTATCTCGAAGCTCAACTTGTAGAGGCGCAGATTCGACGATTGCGTGTTCAGGATAGTCTCTGGCAAGAAATAGCTACGAAAAGCAAGAGGCTCTTTGACGGCGGAGAAATTAATAAGGCAGATTTGCTTTATGCTGAGAACCAGGCT
>JAYUXX010000264.1:0-4170 GCA_043752765.1 Saprospiraceae bacterium
TCAAGGGCTACCGCTTGTTACGAATACCTAAGACAGCGTGGTATTCCTGCAGCTCGAATGTCGCATAAAGGATTTGGTGAGTCAAGACCAATTGCCGACAACAGTACTTATTCAGGACGTACGCTCAACAGGAGAGTAGAATTTAATCTGGCACCAGGAAATTAAACCAATGACGGAGGTATCAAGAATTATTAACCTCTACATTCATTTGCCTGAGTTAAACTTCGCTCGCAATTATTGATTTTTCAAAATATTCCCTGCGAATCCAACCACCGCTGGTACCGTTGGGCATTTTGATTATGTGCCGAAAGTGTAGAAGCAAACGCATGGCCCGGCCCATCTTCATATGGTCTTGCACAGAAATAAAGTAGGTCGTGGTTTTCTTTTTCAAGCACAGCATTGATAGACGATAAACCTGGCATAAAGATCGGACCCGGTGGCAAGCCTAAATTCCTATATGTATTATACGGGCTTTCTATCTCAAGATGGCCATATAAAACCCGTTTCAATTCAAAATCTCCCAGAGCAAATACAATAGTTGGATCAGCCTGTAAAGGTATCCCATCACGGATTCGGTTGAGATAAACACCCGCCATTCTGGTCTTTTCAGGATTATGGTTCGTTTCCTTTTCAATGATGGAGGCCAGGGTATAGACCTGTTCAGGGGTCAAACCTTGCTTTTCTGCTTTCGCCGTCTTCTCATCAGTCCAGAAGCGATCATACTCTTTAAGCATCCTTTTACAAAACTCTTCAGGGCTGACAGTCCAATAAAATTCATATGTGTTAGGCAGAAACCTGGTAAGTCTCGTCGGTGGGGTAGTGCCAGCTAGTGAATCGAAGTTATTGTTAAAGTAAGCCAACAGTTCCAAAGAATCCATTTCAAGTTTTGCGGCAACCCTGCCACTCATCTGCTCAATCGTTCTTACATTATGAATGGTCAGTTGCAGAGGTGTTTGCCTGCCTCCACGCAATACAGAAATTAATTGGCGATTGTTACTTGGTGCTTTAATTGTGTAGCGCCCGCTTTTAATATTGTCGTTCGTATATCCCATTTTTTGCGCGGACCACTTAAATGAATTTTCATTCAAAATTTGTCCGTGGAGCTTCAAACTATCTATCACATCATCGATGGTCGAACCTGCAGGAATTAGCAGAACTTCATCTTTTAAAGAGAGGGGTGTATTTATTGTAAACATCTTACCATAGAATTGGAAGCCAATATAGCCCGCTATACATGTCACTACCAGCGCAAGAAGGAGGATAATACGTTTCACTAAATGAAGTTTTATTATTGAAAAATAGCTTGGGACTTAATATTGTTCATTTTCATTCGGAAAATCACTTGAACGCACGTCCTTAATATAATTTTCAACTGCTCCTTTAATTTGTTCATACAAGTCCAGATATCTTCTCAGGAATCTTGGATGAAAATCATGTGTCAATCCTAATGCATCATGCACAACTAACACCTGTCCATCAGTTCCAACTCCAGCACCAATTCCAATCGTTGGGATTTTTATGGACTGGCTGACCTCACTTGCCAGCATAGCCGGGATTTTTTCAAGAACTAAACTGAAACAACCCAGATCCTGAAGGAGCAATGCATCTGACTTTAATTTCTTTGCCTCTTCTTCTTCTTTAGCTCTGACGATATAAGTCCCAAATTTGTAAATAGATTGTGGTGTTAGGCCTAAATGGCCCATGACGGGAACGCCGGCAGAGAGGATACGACTGATGGAGTCTCCAATTTCAATCCCACCTTCTAGTTTTACGGCATGAGCACCGGATTCCTTCATTATACGCACTGCAGATTCCAGGGCTAATTTGCTATTTCCCTGGTAACTCCCAAAAGGAAGGTCCACAACAACTAAGGCTTTCGAAACCGCCCTGACGACAGATGAGGCGTGGTAGATCATTTGGTCCAGCGTAATGGGTAGAGTAGTCTCATGACCCGCCATCACATTAGAAGCACTATCTCCAACAAGAATTATATCTATTCCCGCATCATCGAGGATACGGGCCATAGAATAATCATATCCGGTAAGCATAGCGATCTTTTCGCCGGCTTCCTTCATTTCCTGAAGCGTATGAGTAGTGATTCTTTTGGCTTTGCTGTGGATAGACATCTTCAAGGCTAATCAAGTTTAGCATTTGGTGGAATGATGAACCAAAGATAAAAGTCATAACCATAGTAAAGGACTTCCTATATAGTGCCCCTAACTTCTATTTTTCGGCAGATAAAAGACACACTACAGATCATCTTCCACCTGTCCAAATGAATTCTTTAACTTCGCACCATGAAATGGATATTTGGCTTCATTACTCTTTGTTTACTTTTTGCCTCGTGTGATAATGAATTGGTCGTCACCGATGAATGGAAAGATATTCCTGTCGTCTGGGGCTTGTTAAATAAAAGTGACACAGCACATTATATCCGTGTTGAGAAAGCATTTCTTGATCCCACCACGTCGGCATTGGATATAGCCCGCATTCCTGACTCACTCTATTACGATAATGCAGTAATAACTCTCAAAAGGGTAAATACCGGTACGGTTTATACTTTGCAGCGGGTAAATGGAGATACAGAAGGTTATCCAAGAGAGGGAGGCATTTTCGCCGAAACACCTAATTACCTGTATAAGATCAAAGCCAATGTGATCAATCTTGTAGTAGGAGAACCTTATCAATTTATTCTGGATAGAGGCGATGGAACTCCTCCGGTTACTGCTCAAACTATCATTTTACCTAAACCGGTTTTACGTAATCCGAATGTGGGTTCACTACTCTCCTTTAAACGTAATGCTCTCTTTACTTTTATGTGGAATGAAATCCCGGATGCAGGAATCTTTGATCTAAAGCTAAGATTTCACTACCGTGAAAAATCACCAGCCTCTGGAAATGAATTTGTTGCAAAGTTCATTGAATGGAATATTGCCAACAATCTCATCGACAGAGAATTTAAACTGGAAGGGGTAGAATTCTACAATGCGTTAAAGGCTAACCTTGAAGAGGACTTTCAGACTTCTCGACTGTTTGACAGTGTGGATATTATTGTCTGGGCTGGTGGTAAAGAACTTGCCGAGTTTATAAAGATTACGCAAGCTAATACCGGCATCACAAGCACTCAGGACATCCCGAAATACACGAACCTTTCCGAGGGTATTGGTATTTTTTCATCCCGAAATGTGTCTTATAATACTGGTTTTGGACTCACTAACCAGACGTTAGACAGTTTGAAAAACAGCATCATCACTGATCCTTTGAATTTCCAGTAATTCTTTTTGGTTTTAATCTGACGTATTGGCAGTAGTTTTTCTTAACAACTGTCAATGAATTCCTGTTTTGTCATAAATACTGGGAAATCTTCCGCATGGCATACACCTTGATCATGTAGGGCTGTGCGATTAAACGCATTAAAAAACCAATAAAAAAATTAATCTATGGGTAAAATAATAGGAATCGATCTGGGCACGACGAACTCGTGTGTAGCAGTCATTGAAGGAAATGAGCCGGTTGTCATTGCCAATGATGAGGGCAGGAGAACAACGCCTTCAGTAGTTGCATTTCTGGATAACGGAGAACGCAAAGTAGGAGACCCTGCAAAGCGTCAGGCTATCACGAATGCAAGACGAACTGTGTACTCGATCAAACGATTCATGGGAGCACGATTCAATGAAGCAAAATCAGAGGTTGGTCGCGTTCCTTATATAGTTAAAGGTGGTCCAAATGATTCTGTGAGAATTGATATCGATGGGCGTGAGTACACTGCTCAGGAAATCTCAGCCATAGTTCTCCAGAAGATGAAAAAGATAGCAGAAGATTATTTGGGACAAACCGTAACGGAAGCAGTTATTACCGTTCCTGCATACTTTAACGACTCTCAACGACAAGCCACAAAAGAAGCCGGAGAGATCGCAGGTCTGACTGTACGTCGTATCATCAACGAACCTACTGCAGCGGCATTGGCATATGGTCTTGATAAAAAGAATCAGGACATGACTATCGCCGTATTTGATCTCGGTGGTGGAACATTTGATATTTCAATCCTGGAATTGGGCGATGGCGTATTTGAGGTAAAATCGACAAATGGTGATACACACCTTGGAGGAGATGACTTCGACCAGGTGATCATGGATTGGCTTGCAGAAGAATTTAAAAAACAAGAAGCAA
>JAYUXX010000265.1:0-1598 GCA_043752765.1 Saprospiraceae bacterium
TCGGCGAGATTTCCCATCACCATCACACCTGACAACAGGACTGCTATTGGGAGTGCAAGTGGAAACAACGATACTGATTTGTAAAACACCATCTCGAGAACCACCAGGGGTTCTATTCCTTTACCAATAATCTCCTCAATAAACTTCCAGAGAAATTGCATCAGCAAAACGAAAACAGCGATAAAAAAGGACATAAAAAAAGGAGGAAGAAAGCTACTGATCAGCATTCTATCAATTTGATACCCGAATTCATACCACCTTTTTTTCATTGAGTGATTAACGAAGAAATCCCTTAAAAATTAAACGTTTACGATCAAAATTCCAAATGCGGAAATATAAATTGAATTTAACGGTTCATTTTTGTGGGAGAATAAGAAAGAATCATTGTTAGAAATCAACTTTCAGTGTCAAACTAGGAAGTATAGGAAGTTGATCTACACGTGTATATCTGACCCGGTCGAAATAAAATATGTTTCCACGATTATACACATTCGTAACACTCAGTAAAACTTCGAAAATCAGATGTTTGCTAATCTCAAAGTTCTTTTTTAATGACATGTCCAGTCGATGATAATCGGGAAGTTGACCACTATTTCGTTTGTCGCTATAGATAATTCCCAGGTCCGGATTTCCTGTCAATACATCGGTGTCTATTCCATCCAGCAGACCATATTGCCCATAAAATCCCTGAGTCAAGGTAAAGGGGAATCCTGCTCCATAATTCCATCGCACACTGAACTCCCAGGTACGGCCAAACTTTGTACTGCCCAGCAGGTTAACATTATGCCTCCGCTCAAAGTGTGTTGGATAAATCTGAACACCATCGTCCCGGTTGACATAGCCGAGTGAATATGTAGCCCACAAGTATGTCTTGGTAGTCTGTCTGCTGAAGCTTACATCAATACCATAGGCATTACCTTTCTCAACTTCGAAATCAGGATCTTCTGCGGAAAGTTTATTCCGGCTGATTCCAATCAGTTGACTGAATTTCTTGTAATATCCTTCTACGTTAATTTCCCAACCTGACTTCAGGTCAAACTCAAATCCACCTAACGCATGCCATGCTTTCTGCAATTTATCTTTTGTAGGAATTTTGGTTCCGGGTTCAAAAATTCGTTCCTCCGGTCCTGACAAGAAACCCACAAAAAGATTGACGATATCGCGTTCGTTAACTGTGCTGATCAGATTCTGTGAATATTTTCCGGCAGCAAATTTTATGCGGAAGTTATCTGAGAAGTTACTCTTAACTGCAAATCTAGGTTCTATAGAAAAATCACCCAGGGATGCATAAAACTGGGCACGTAATCCAGGCTCAATGATCAAAGCGCCTGCTTTGTGACGAAGCGTAGCATATCCACCTATCTCAGTGGTGTTTTCATTTTGATCCAATGTAATTCCTACAAAATTTCGAAACGAAAAATCAGTAGTAAATCCATTCAGATCAAAACCATAATTAATCTGGTTATTCTTACCGAAATATGTAAAATCCAGGAGTGCGTTGAACCCGCCGATCGAATTTCGCCGCGGTGCATCATCTGCTTCTCTCAGGGCAATATTGTATTTAGAATAAGCAATCGTTCCTGCAATGATAAGATTTG
>JAYUXX010000266.1:0-4164 GCA_043752765.1 Saprospiraceae bacterium
GACCTTAGTAAATTCTGTTGGTCGTTGAGCGTGAGTCGAAAGGACCTTTCATTTACTTCTCCGTCGAAAGCACCATTTTTAGATTGAGCCTCGCCGCAATGGACATGACATCAACGAGATCCTGCACTTTCAGATCTTTGGCAATACGCAATACCACTGTTGGATCATCATTTCTTTTCACAGCATCTGCAAGAGCGCCTTCCAACAAGTTAGAAGGGACTTCATTTGCATTGACATAATATCGTAACTCTTCTGTCACCGTAAGCGTAAGGGGCTGTTTAGCCATTTTACTTGTGGTATCTGACTTGGGTAGTAAGATCTTGATGATGTTGGCATTTGACATCGTGGCGATGATCAAAAAGAACAACAACAGGAAGAACATGATGTCGTTCATGGCCGACATCGCATCTTCGTCGTGAAACGTTCTCCGTTTTCTGAGATTCATTATTTCACAGGTTTTTGCAATCCCTTCATAAACTCAAGCACTTCTTTCTGAAGATGAAGAGAGAAATTATCAATTTTAGCCAACAGAAAATTGTATCCCATGAAAGCGACAACACCCACTACGAGACCCGTTGCAGAGGATATCATCTTTTGATAAAGACCCGCGGAAATTGTACCTATCGAAATATCTGCCGTCTGTGAAATATTGTAGAAAATCAGAATTACACCCAGGATGGTTCCAATAAATCCGAGTCGTGGTGCAATACCGGAAACCATACTGATATAGCCCATCTTGCTTTCCATCTCACTCAATTCGATATTGGATTGAACCTCCAATGCTTTTTCAATGTATTCGATTGGTTTGCCAATTTGAGATACACCAGCCTTGATGACATTGCCCAGCGAGCTATTTGATTGATCACATAATAAATTTGCGGAATCAAACTGTCCGAGGGAAACTTTGTCAAGTACCGTGCTCACCAGGTTATGATCCATCTTGGATCGCTGTGTGATAAACAAATATTTACTGATGATAAATGCTATCGAAATGAGCGACAGAATAATCAGCGGAATCATGACAACTCCTCCTTTGAAAAGGATGTCAATCAAGCGCAAGCTCTCTTCTGCCGGCACTGCTGCCGGGTCAACTACGGTATTGGTTACCTGTAAGAAAAATCCAATCATCGGTTACTTATTTGATCGTTGAGTTTACAAAAATACTATTCTAACGCAAAGGAAAGAAAAATTATATAAATAAATGGAAGTATGTTTTGAAGCCTGATTAACAGGTGTTTAAATGCCTAAATGAGTATTTGTCGGCGTATCTCCGGTTGGATTTAATTCCTCTAAACGTTGTGAACCTGAGCTATGGTATGTAGCATAGTTCAAGTCATCGGTTCATTTCAATACCTGCAGACCAATCGCACAATGCAAACATCTCCTGTGATCGCAATACTGTTGCTTCAAATGAATCAATGCTTGTGTCTCTCCCGCAACCAACCCTTTTATTCCACACTTATTCCAATTCCTGATGATGGTATTCCTTTCAGGTGGAAGTTCCGAAATGATTTGAATGGCCCTTTCCTTAAGGGTTTTGAGTCCCTGCATTTTGCCATAATAAAACATAAATGGCACTACAAGATTAATCATCAGTGAAATCGATGTATCTCTTCCCAATTTTTTTTCTGCAACAGGAGATTCGGATTTAAAATGATAATGATTATCCCAATAGGCCTCTCTTGGCTTTACCATAAAGCCTTTGATCCATTGATCTGTTGTAAGGTCCTGGGTCAATAAGGAAATGAATTGTGGCATATTACAGATCAGGCTCGCAAGCTGTGCAATCCGAATGGTTGGGAAATGTGCAGGTCTCATCCGCATAAACTTCCACTGCAATGCATGTATCACCTGAAGACCGTACTTCGTTTTTAAAAAATCGAATTCATTTTTTAATTGTGTTGGATAAGCCGCAGTTAGTTCTTTCGTCAACATACCTGCTACACCAAAAAGAATAGCTTCTATTTGATCAGCTCTGTCTCCATGCTTTCTAAGGATTTTTAAAGGGATCCGCATGCTTAAGTTTTCCATAGCATTGGCATTTGTAGGCGCACCCAGATTCCTTGCCATCATTACAAAGAATGCCTGTTCATAATCCTGACTACATCGATCCACAATTTGATGAATATAAATGGTCTTGCTTTCAAGTCTTTCTGCCATCAACCGTTCAAGCCATGATGTTTTCACAATATCTGAAACAGCTTTTATCGATGTTGCACATGGTACCCATTCCTGGTTGTTCATCAGGCGGCTGTATCTCTCCAAAAGATCCGAATCCACTCTTTTATAAAGCTCAATGCATGCTATACGAATACCTTCCTGTGTAAGTACGGGTTGGTCTTCTTCCCAGACCACATGCAATATGACATTGTTGTAGTGTGAATCTTTGTCGTGGGTGTGCAAGTACCAAGCTGAACTCCGGATGTGAATTTCAACGTGCCCCGCCCACAGCTGATCATCTATCCGAATTCTTGCCTGAAGAAAATCGGGGCCCTGATCCTGGTTGGGATAACCATAATGGATTATTTCAACTCGCTGCCCCTGAGTTGTGAATAGATCCGTGTGGTTAAATAATTTTCGCTGCCAGATGAAGTGCAATAATTGCTCCTGCATTACTCATTTTCGGTGAAGTACTTCGAAGCGCATCGGGAACTCATTTTTATCATCTGCATCGAAATATGCGGATGAGGCGACCTGCCATTCGTCCCTGACCAACTCCGGAAAGTATATGTCTCCAACCACGTGAGCTATTACCTCTGTGAGGTATATTTTTTCAATTAAATGCATGAATTGTGCAAAAATCTTTCCCCCACCCAGAATAAAGGATTCTGCTTCACCTGCTTCATATGCATGACTAAGCGCTTCCTCCATTGAATGCAACACGATCGCTGACGATGTGATGAAAAAAGGATCCCGTGTCAACACAATATTTGTTCTTCCTTTTAAAGGCACATAATTTAAGGAAGCAAAGCTCTCCCTTCCCATGATCACATAATGTCCCATGGTCGTATCCTTGAAATATTTCATGTCCCTCGGCAGATGCCAAGGCAGATCGCCGTCTTTTCCAATGACACGATTAGTACTCATCGCCACGATAGCGCTTGTGATCATTGAGAAACTCTTTTAGTTAACACCGATGATTTATAGGGAAACATGTTTATGACTTAGGTTTGTTGATCAGGTCCGCATCCAGCATTCGCTTTTCGATCCATTTGCGACTTTCAATAATATCCCCGCGAAGATATTTTTCCATCATCAATCCTGCTACGGGCGTGGCAAAACTGCCTCCGAAGCCTGCATTCTCTATATAAACAGCAATGGCAATCTTTGGCTGATGCCGGGGTGCAAAACCAAAAAATACAGAGTGATCTTCTCCGTGGGGATTTTCAGAAGTTCCTGTTTTGCCACACATCTCAATATCGGGATGATAAGCCATGGTGGCTGTACCTGCTCTCACCGCACTACTCATACCTTCAATGACCGGCTCGAAATATCTGTAGTCGATAGATACCCGACGTCTTGGGTAGTACTCTGCTACCGGCTTTCCTCCCGGAGGCACTCTTGCTTTGAGAATATGTGGATCCGTATAAGTCCCTTCGTTGGCAATAATTGAAGCAGCATGGGCCATCTGAAGAGTGGTCAATTGTAATTCACCCTGTCCGATACCCATAGAAAGAATGTAGGATGATCTCCATTTACCTTCACCATAGATCTGATCAAAATACCCGGGACCTGGAAGATTACCTTGTTTTTCACTGGGAAGATCCAGGCTGATTTTACGCCCCAATCCAAACTCCGTAAGAAAGCTGTTCAGTTTCCGCATACCAATCTGGGGTAGAGTATATCCGGCATTATCAATCACTTCTTTATACACTGTGAAGAAATATGTATTGCAGGAGTGTTGAATAGCTTCCGAAATACTATTCGCAGTGGGATGGCTATGACATCCTCTTCGTAGCCCACCTGAATAGTACGCACCATTACAGTACACAGTTTTGTTTTGATCTACCACCTTCTCCTGCATGGCTATAAGCGCAAGGATCGGCTTAAAAATGGAACCTGGCGGATACATCGCCATGACCGCCCGATCAAAAAGAGGATTTAATGTATCTGCCTGGAGTTTAGCAAATGCCGTTCCTCGTGTTCGTGAAATTGAAAGTTCGT
>JAYUXX010000267.1:0-9946 GCA_043752765.1 Saprospiraceae bacterium
TGATTACAGGCAAAGGTGAAAAAGCGTTTGCAGCTGGTGCAGACATCAAAGAACTCAATGGATTGTCAAGTGAAGAGGCCGAGCGACTGAGTCGTAAAGGTCAGGACATCTTTAGAAAAATAGAAGAGTTTCATTTACCGGTAATTGCTGCTGTAAACGGTTTTGCTTTAGGTGGAGGTTGCGAACTCGCAATGGCTTGCCATATCCGTGTTGCATCAGATAAAGCCAGATTTGGGCAACCAGAGGTAAGTCTTGGAATTATTCCCGGTTATGGTGGAACACAAAGATTAATTCAACTTATAGGGAAAAGCAAAGCAACTGAATTATTATTGACGGGTGATATGATCAATGCCGAGGAAGCTCTCCGATATGGATTGATAAATTATGTGGTTCCTCCTGATCAATTACTTAATAAATCAATGGAGATAGCTAATAAGCTGTATTCACGCGGACCCTTAGCGCTTGGTGGTGTTATCAAAAGTATAAACGCATACTTTAACAAGGATGAAGAGGGATTTTCATTTGAAGCCCGGACCTTTGGGGAGGTTGCCTCTACAGAAGATTTTGAAGAGGGTACTAAGGCCTTTATCGAAAAGCGAAAAGCTGCTTTCCAGGGTAAATAATGTACGAATTCCACACCGATAAAGAACGTTACTTCGATATTCAATACCGTGTAGCGAAAGAGTATATACTTCCATTCATACGGGAGCACGCTCCACGTAAAGAATGGAGTAGGGTGTTGGAAATCGGATGTGCCGAAGCGGGGGTGCTCAAAGCATTTCTTGAAGAAGGTGCCTTCTGTACGGGTATAGAATTATCAGCCGATCGAATCACAACTGCTGAAAAATTTCATGCTCGCGCATTGCAAGAAAACCGTATCGAATTTGTCAATCGAAACATTTTTGACATTGATCCTGTGAATGATCTCGGAGGACGATATGATCTTGTCATCATGAAGGATGTCATAGAACACATACCCGGTCAAAAAGAATTTATACATCAGCTACCTTCATTTCTCAATGATGGTGGTCTTATCTTTTTTGCATTCCCGCCCTGGCAAATGCCCTATGGTGGGCATCAGCAAGTGTGTAAGAGTAAATTTTTGAGCATGCTCCCATATTACCATTTACTACCAAAATCTATCTATAATAGTATTTTAAAACTTGGTGGTGAATCTGAAATTACCCGCGAAATATTGCTCGAGATTAAAGCTACCGGTATCAGTATCGAGCGTTTCGAGCGAGCCCTAGCTTTTAATAAACTTGAAACGATAGCGAAGAAACATTATCTCTTCAACCCCATCTACCAATACAAATTTGGAGTCAACCCGCGCGAGCAAAATAGCATCATCAGTCAAATCCCATTTCTGAAAGACTTTGTTACATCTGCTGCTTATTATTTAGTCAGCCACGAATAATTATTTATACCAGTGGCATCTATTTTATTCGTTGCTGATTGCCTTTTCAAGAAGGCCCTCAATTGTATTGAGGGCAACACTGTGATAATTTGGCCGTGCTTCATTAAATATACTTCGAGCCTCATCTGTCATCCCATTTTCGATCATAGCTGTGTATAGCGGAGTTAGAAATTTGCGTCGGCCTACATTCACTAAGAAATTCCGAATGTCCGGTAATATCTGGTGGCCATAACCCTGATTAATAGCCAGCTTAAACCATTCAGCCTGAATTTCACTATTCTGAGACTTTGTAAATCCAAAAGCTTCATCCAAATCAATCATTTCAGTGGTGGAAATACTATCCGGAATAGCCCTCAGGAAATGTAACCACTCCATTGTACTCCATTCCTGGGTAACCAATTGCGAAGATTTTTTTCCGGACTCAAAAGCTTTCAATTGTTCATCAACTTTCACAAATCGTTCTGCGGAAATTTTAGGAGCATTAGCAGGAAGCCCCGGTCCATAAACCCATTCATCAATATTGACAGTTAGTTGATTTGGCTTGATTAGATTTTTGTCCAGATATAACAGAAACTTTTCTGTGGTCATCGATTGAAATTTATGTTCAGCAAAATATTTTTTGAGGAAAGCATCAAATTTCGGCCGACCTACTTGCTTTTCAAGCATGGTTAAAAAGAAGGCTCCTTTTTCGTACGCAATATCATTCATTCCATCATCCGGATTTTTACCATGGAGGTCCAGAAATAAATGCGTTTGTACGGGTTCCAATTCCTCAATTGTGGAATTTAATCCTTGCATAGCGAGAGTGGCTTCCATATCACTGTATGTAGAATCATGAAGCGCTTCCATTATCCTTCGTTCGAAGTAAACTGTAAATCCTTCATTCAGCCAAAAGTCATTCCACGTAGCATTTGTTACAAGATTTCCTGACCAACTATGGGCCAGTTCGTGAGCGATCAAAGATACGAGCGATCGATCACCAGCTATTATTGTAGGTGTTGCAAATGTTAACCTTGGATTTTCCATTCCGCCAAAAGGAAACGAAGGTGGCAGTACTATAACATCATAACGCTCCCATTGATATGGACCATAAAGTGATTCTGCTAACTCAACCATTTTTTCCATATCGACGAATTCATAGGCGGCTTTGTCAAGCATTACACCTTCTGTATACACACCCGTACGAGCCCCAAGTGACCTGAATTCTATATCCCCTATAGCCAATGCGATGAGATACGCTGGAATAGGCTGTGACATTTTAAAATTGTAAACGCCATCCGCATTTTTAGTTTGTGGATTAGATGCACTCATTACAGCCATCAAATCTTTCGGAACCGTAATCCTTGCATCATACGTCATTCGGATCCCTGGACTATCTTGAATCGGAATCCATGTGCGGGAAAGTATAGCCTGGCCTTGGGTAAATAAATAGGGATGTTTTTTTCCTGCAGTTTGTGAAGGATTGAGCCATTGCACAGCTTCTGCACCTGGAAGCGTGGAATAGGTAATCATTAGCTTTTTTGAACTTTCATTTACCGGAACCATCAAAGCTTGTCCTAAATATTCCGCTTTATTTCCAAGGCTAAATTCAGTTTTAGCCCCATCCACCATAACTTCCTGAATCTCAAGATCGCGGACATCCAGATAAATTGTGTCTGCACCTTCACTTACTTCAATCGTATACGATGCCGTACCAAACAATTTTTTTGCTTCGAAATCAGCTTTAAGGTCGAGGGATAAATGTTTTACAATGGCTTCCGAAGGACGCGCGTACGAATGAATATCCATGGGTGTAGTTATTTCTTCAGCTTGTTTATTATCATTTTTGTTCAGATCAAGGCATGAGGTAAAACCTGCTGCCAGGAGGATCAGGAAACTATGCAAGAATTTTAAATTCATTTTAGAAAAAGGATTGAAAGATGAATTAGTTTGATGGTTGATCATATTTTCTGCCAGACCGATCGATAATAAGATTAGCGGCTTGTTGTGTTCCCATGAGAAATATATCCTGAATGTTGACATGAGGGGGACGCGATGCAATAAAATATATAGTCTCGGCAACATCCGCAGAGGTAAGTGGATTAAAATCTTTATAAATGTTAGCCCTTTCTTCATCCCAATCAAATCGTACACGTGCGAATTCGGTTTCTTCGACATGACCCGGAGAAATCTGGGACACTCTCACATTATGTATATGTAACTCTGTGCGTATTGCTTTCGTAAATCCTTCCACAGCAAATTTGGTTGCGCAGTAAACGTTCCCCCTGGGATACACTTCTTTTCCCGCCGAGGAGCCTAAATTGATGATGTGCCCCGATTTTCTTTCAACCATTTGAGGCGATACCAGGCGAGTCATATAGATAAGCCCTTTCAGATTAGTATCAATCATTTCTTCCCAATGCTCCAACTCTCCTTCATGGACGAAATCAAATCCTCTGGCAAGTCCAGCGTTATTAATTAGTATATCGATTGGCCTTGTAATAGTTGATAGAGCTCTTTCACATTCCTGATAATCACGTACATCAAAATTAAGTACACTGATATCTATTCCGTATTCTTTGGTGAGGTCTTGACTTACTTGTTCAAGTTTTTCATTTCTGCGCCCGGTAAGGATAAGGTCATAACCATGTTTTGCAAATTCATGTGCAGTTGCTAATCCGATCCCGCTTGTTGCCCCTGTTATAAGAACACACTTATTCATTCGTATCGATTATTTTACTGACCAACGTATCAAACTCTTTTTTGAAATTTTCATATCCCGAGGTCGCTGGCCCTGTAAAGCCAGTGTGAATGGCCACCACCTGATCTTTTTCATTTAAAAAAATTAAAGTTGGATATGCAATAACTTGATTCAACATTGGCAAGACCTCTGATGCTTTTTCTTTATTATTCGACCCGCCATATAAAATTGTATAAGGAATTTTCATTTTCGACTTGTAAGTTCGAATAGCCGACATTGCTTTTTCAATTTCAGCATGTCGCTCAAATGAAATCCCGATAATCTCAAAACCCGGATTTGGATGTTCGTTTAAATATTCAATTAAAAAGTTAGTCTCATCTCTGCAGTTTGGACACCAGGTCCCCATGACCTGGATGATTTTAGGCTTTCCCGCATACGGAGGCTGATTGAGATTCGTAATAACCCCTTCCGGATCAGGTAACGATATAATGAACGGATCACTTTCATTCCTCATTTTCGTCAATGCATATGGATCAGCGAGATCTGCAAATACAATAGAATCATTACGCCTTGCATTCCAGTAGGTTTTGAAATGATTGCCTGACCGATAGATGCCAGTGAGTTGACCATCGGGAAGTATTTTCGCCTCGTATAAATAAGCATGCGAGCCATCAAATACAGACAGGAACATTCGATCTCCACTTACAGTGCCTTCAAGGAATCGGTCATCACCCGTAGGACTTAAAAATGTCCCGGTCAATTTATTTCCCTCCTGCTTAAATTCTCCGATCAACGTATCAGGCTCTTCTGTTTCAATGCCAAAATTGCATTCCCATTTACCGGATAGATTTGCCGCTGGTGTTTCATTCAATTGAAAAAAACGATAGTCACGACCGTGTAGCGCTTTAAATTGTATCCTGTAATCTTTTCGATTACGTGCTATCCAATAACCTTCAATAGCATCTTCTTCATACTGCGCCTGAATATGGGAATCATACACTGGGAAATCAATCCATAATGTATCCCGGCCTGTTCTGCGATCTGTCCCTAATAAGATGTCATCAATAATAATACGTTCTTCACCATTGTGAATGACAATGTGAAAAGAATCCGGACGATCATACACTACCTCGAAATTAAATGGGAGTTCTCCCTTCGACTTTTCATCAAATCCTTCCATTTCATCACTTAGTAATAGCACACCCCGCCACATTCCGGGCGGAAGACCATCAAATGAAGGTCCGAATTTCACACAAGTAATAAAGGTGAAGGATATGAAAACCAATAAAATTACTTTCATCTGCACTAAGCTTTTTCGCCAACAAAATGATGCTCTTTATCCCTGAACATTACGTTAAACGTGGTAAGGGTTCCGTAGATGCGGGTAATATATTGTTGCATATCAATTTTTTCTTCTTCGCTCAAACCAGAATGGGCGTTTATCTTTTGCTCGAGTACCCGAACCCGGTCACGTAGCATAACGATTTTATGGAAAAAAGTTTCAATTGGAACATCTTTGGGTTTTAATGATTTATCAACTGAAGTCAACACTAGAGTTCCACCTTTCCATTTGTCAGCAATTACGACAACCTCTGAAATATCGCTCCATTGGCGCAGAATTTTCATTAATGATTTCTCAGCTTCAGAAAAACTGACAGCTTCTGTGGTTTCTACCCGATCTAAAACTTCCCATTGATTGTAATCTTTGCCGACATTTTTTATCCCATACATCATAAAAGTGACTTCGTAGGCAGCAGGATGCAGTCGTATTACAACACCATCTCCATAAGCAGGATGCTTTACTCTTGATCCGACACCCAGTAATTCTTTGTTTTCAGACATAGTTCTTTTGTTGTTGCTAATTAATCGGTGTGAAAATAGTGAATGGTTGCGGCAAAGCCTGAATTCAGAACCTCGGGGCTAAAATTGCTTTGCTTTCTGATCTTCTTTCAATAATAGCCTGATCCGCATTTTCTAATAAGAGCATATCATAAATAATTTTCCCCCAAATCAGAATACAAGGCACAACTTTAAGCACATAGGGTTCGATAAATCCTTTTCGTAAAAAAGAAGGGAAGATATCTGTAGGAGATAGTGTTGTAAGGATAATTGACAGGATAAACAGTGACACATTGAGCCAGCTTGTTTTACTGGAGAAAAACCATATTGAAACCCCACTCATCGCAATGATGAAGGTTGGAGACTCGGCTTTATGATTAAATATGACAATCCAGACCAATACAGAAGCTAAGGCTAATAATCTAAAGAAATAATCATTGTACATGCGAATTCGCAAAAAAGGCAGGAGGAAAATTGCAGCCCCGATTAAGGCAACTGTTACTTTGTTGGCAAAGATTGAGAACCAGGTCTCTAACCATCCCATCACAGATAGGCCTTCTGATACAGAATGATCTTGTGATAACATTTGTCCCCAACTCGTATAAAGGAATTTTAATTGATTCAAGTCAATCACCAAAAGTGGAAGTAGCAATAAAATCGTAATAGTTGCGAGCGAATAAAGTGCAAATCGCCACTTTCCAGGATAAAAAAGAAACATGGCAAAGGCGACAAGACCAAATAGTTTAATAAAAACTGTGAGAACCAGACATAATGCAGCAAGGAAAAATTTCTTTCTTTCACACAATCCAAATGCAAAAATGATCAGTCCGGCCACCATGCCATTGGATTGTTCATTTTGGATTGCTGTCATAGATTCAATAACACAGGCTAACAGGATAAATGCTTTCTGCGTTTTTGTCAGATGCGGAATATAGTAGACCGCAAAAAAAATGACTAGCACATTTAAAATATTCCATAATGAAAGACCCAATATATCTGGCAGAATTGCGAATACCCCAAATAGTAGTGCAAAAGCAGGGCTGTACTTATATATATCCCAATGTTGCGTCGGATAAGGGGAGTATAAATCCTGATCATCAAGCAAATGATAAAAGGATTGTTTAAAGATTGTATAATTATTGTAAGAGTTGTACGCAATCCCTCCCTCCACATAAGTTTTTTTTCCTAACAAGAGTGATTGGGCACTTGCGAAAATGGCAGTGCCCAACAAAAGGACGAGTATAAACTTTTTATTTGCAATCCATTTGAGGAAACTATGCATAGTGATTTCTGATCTGCAATTGATTTTTCATATACAAATCTCTGATTTTTTTTGACGTTTTGTAGGTGTTCAGAAAACTCGTATTCTGTCAGGAGAATTGATAGCTTATCTTTTAATTGCCTGGATCATTTCCCGCTTTCCTGGTGCACCGGGAATTCTTTTGACTTCAAAACCTGCCCTTTCAATTCGGCGCCGCACTTCGCCTTGTGCGCAATAAGTAACCAGATACCCGCCACTGGCCATAAGATCGGATAGTTGAGCAAAAACTTCCTGCCCCCAAATATCAGATTGAACGGCTGGAGCAAAGGCGTCGAAAAAAATACAATTAAAGGGGTTGGAAATTTCTAACTGATTCCAGTCTGTTAATTTTTTAAAAGAAAAGTGTTCTTTGGAAATTATGGACTCGCGGTGCATGCTCAGAAAAAACTCCTCTTCATCCAAGGCAACCAAATAAGCAGGGTAATTTAATTGTCTGGCAACATCATGATCTATCGGGAAAGATTCGATACCTGTGTAAACAAGGTCCTTTTTATGTTTTTGGGAGATGAGGTATGAGAGAAATGCATTGAGTCCAGTTCCAAAACCTACTTCAAGGATATGAATCTCGGGAAGATGTAAAAGATTAGAAAGGCCATGTTGAATAAAAACATGCCGGCTTTCACTTACAGCTCCGTTGATTGAATGATAGGTAGATTCAAACGCCCGGCTAAAAAGTGTGTCGGAGCCATCAAGTGTGGGAACTACATAGACATCATCCCTCCTCAGAGTACGGGAGACGAGAAAATTTGACATTGAGTGAGATTCTGAATAGTAAGTTACAACTCAGGATACAACTCGAAGCATTTGCGAAAAAATGCAAATTAGGCTTTGAGTTCCCTTCCCAAATTAGCAGGAAGGCGAGCTACAAACCGGGTTTTCAGTTTGAGCTTCAACCGAGAAGTCACTTGGACATCCGTAACCTTTATTGCAACTTGTCGACATAGCCATGCAAGCCACAAAACCCAGGGCGGTGAGGAAAAACTTAACGGAGGATACTTTCATGATTTACAATGCTTTAATTTGGTCGGGATTCATTCCCTTTTCCAGATTTATAATGATTCAGGCGGCGAAATTATTTTATTTGAACCGTTTTTTTTGTAAAAAGTTAACCTAAAACATCAAATTAACTACTAATGCGGATACATTTCATCGCCATTGGAGGAAGCATCATGCATAGTCTGGCCTTAGATATGCATAGCAAAGGGCATGCCGTAAGTGGTTCCGACGATGAAATTTATGAACCCAGTTTGAGCCGGCTGGGGGAAAAAGGATTATTACCGGATCAATTTGGTTGGCGTCCACAGATAATTCAGGACGACCTGGACCTTGTGGTACTAGGCATGCATGCCCGGTCTGATAATCCTGAGCTGGCCAGGGCGGAAGATCTTGGAATTAAAATACAGTCATTCCCGGAGTTCATCTATGACTTATCTGTCAACAAGATCCGAATTGTCATTGCCGGAAGTCACGGAAAAACCACAACTGCTGGTATGATCGCTCATGTTTTAGACAGATCCGGGGTGCATGCAGATCGGATGATCGGGGCTTCGATAGGATCGTTAGAACCTGTCACGATATCAAATGCCGGCATTATAGTTTTGGAAGGGGACGAATATCTAAGCAGCCCTCAGGATCCCAGACCTAAATTTTTGCACTATCATCCTAACATCACAGTGATCACCGGAATCGCCTGGGATCATATGAATGTATTTCCTACTTATGAATCCTATATCGAACCCTTTCGTCTTTTAATTGCTTCTCTGGGACCTTCTGATTTATTAATTTATTGTCAAGATGATTCTGATCTGGTAAAACTCGTAGAAGGAATTTCGTCTGGATGTGAATTAATTCCATACAGTGTTCATCCCTATCAAATAGATAAAGGGTTAGTGTCATTAACTGATGAAAATGAAAACAGATATCCGCTTAGAATTTTTGGCATTCACAATATGCAAAACCTTGCAGCAGCCTTTCAGGTATCAAAAAAATTAGGCCTTTCCCCTCAACAATTCTACGCAGCTGTTGCATCCTTTGAAGGAGCAAATAAGAGACTTCAACTTATACACCGTGGACCCCATATAACGGCGTACCTGGACTTTGCACATGCGCCTTCGAAAGTTAAAGCCACAGTCCATGCAGTACATGAAAAACATAAGGATGAATTTTTTGTGGCTATCCTTGAATTGCATACGTTTAGTTCGTTAAACCCCAAGTTTCTTCCACAATACAAAAATTCACTTGAAGGTGCCGACGAAAAGATTATTTATTACAGTCCTCACACATTGTCTATCAAAAAGTTACCTGAACTTTCATCACAATTACTAGCTGATTTTTTTAACGAAGCGAATCTTCACATTGCGACTACAGCAAGTGAATTGGAAGAGTTGATCCGAAGCCTGCAGCTAAAAGAACGAAATGTATTGTTGTGGATGAGCTCCGGAAGATTTGATGGCCTCAACTTTATAGACATTTCAAGAAGTCTTGATACTGAGGCGTAGTTAAGAATTAGGGCTTACTCTCAAGGTTTTCATTTACTTCCGGCATAGACCAGGCGTCAGACAAATTGAATTCGCCAACAGATGTTCTTGATAATGCCGAAAGATGGGCTCCACAGCCAATAATTTCTCCAATGTCATGGGCAAGTGAGCGCACATAAAAACCCTTCCCGCAGTGAATATCAAGCCTGATA
>JAYUXX010000268.1:0-4159 GCA_043752765.1 Saprospiraceae bacterium
CCTTTTTCTTCTCCGGTCACCAGCATACAAAGAACACTTCTTTGAGGACCCACGCCATCAGCTTTTGCCAGGGACATAGCTTGTGCTATTTCAAGGACGGCTGCGGTGCCTGAGGCATTATCATCTGCTCCGTAGAAGATATCTTTTCCTCGCATCCCGAGATGATCAAAATGCGCTGTTACAATTACTAATTCATCTTTGAGTTCAGGATGTGTGCCCTGAATAAATGCAAGAACATTCACTCCATAGGTAGAGGTAATTTCATGAACAGGTTTCCATGTAATATTCACCGGAATGGTTGTCCTTCCTGGTTTTCCTTTTGCATTGATACGATTTCGGAGTTTAATTACTTTGCTCCTTTTCGGCCCAGTGAGTTCTTCCCCTAAGGTTGGAGAAATGAATGCATTCGGAATAAATTCTGCAGTAAGATCATCAGCTGATCCCATCAACATAGCTCCTGACATGAGATACCTCCTCGCATACAAAACTCTCTCACGAAGTTTGTCATCAATAATCCAGATGGATGCAGCGCCCGCATTTTTGGCGGCCATAATTTTCAGTGATGGTTCAATGGACCAGAGTGATGCACTATCAGTCCCTGAAATTCTGTATTTGTTCTTGCTGTCACGAGGCTCACCCGCATAGACAAGCAAATGTTGCCCGTTATAGTTTCTCCCTTTATAATCCGAATAAGCATCGTCATCAATTCCGTACCCAACAAAAGTGAGCGAACTGATTTTTATTGAATCATTGGTGACCGGGAAAAATTGCGGAATTGATAAATACTCTTTTAAATGCTCAACTGGCCGACCGTTCACGTTCATTGTAATCTCGTCCCATTTGGCAGTTGAAAAAGCTACTTCCTGATAATAATCCTGGTCATTCGACAACAGGGGTATTTGATAATTTTTAAATTGGTCAGAGATATATTTAGCAGCCTTGAGATTTGCATCTGTGCCCGTTTCTCTACCTTCAAATTCAGGTGAAGCCAATTTATAAACATGTTCCTTAATCGATTCACTTAATATAGTACTTGCATACTTCTCAGCGATGGATGAGGTCTGTGAATAAAGCTGAAATGATACAAGCAGTGATAATGCGAACGAAAATCCTTTCATCGAAACAGGAATAAATACGTGAAATAAAAACTGCTTCAATCGCTTAAGCACAACTTATTTTATCAACCCGCCTCTGATGCCTCCCTCCTTCAAACGGGGTATCGAGAAATATTTGCACCATTTCCAGTGCAAGGGGTTCATCTACATATCGTGCAGGTATTGCCAGAATATTGGCATCATTGTGTTGTCTTGCAAGTGATGCTAATTCAGTATTCCAGACTAAAGCTGCCCTGATCCCCTGGTGTTTATTTGCAGTCATCGCAGCCCCATTTCCCGAACCACACAGAATAATACCTAGTACAGCATCTCCATTTTCTACGGCGTCTGCTACAGGATGTATATGATCCGGGTAGTCCGTAGATTCCTCACTTCCTGTCCCTGCATCAAACACTTCGTAATCATGTTGCTCCAGCCAGTGTATAATCGAAGTCTTGTAGGCATAGCCGGCATGATCCGCACCAACGGCAATTTTTTTCTTCTGATTTATTTCGTTCATCATTATTCGATACCAGGGCCTGCATTACTAAATGGACCTAACAGTGATTCCATTTCCTGCGCGAAAGCATCATCTCCCATCGTCTTCGACGTTTTCAAAATTTCAGAAATGGCATTGTTGGCCAATCTCCAATCCAGGTTAAAACCTGCTTTCAAATCATCCTCATCCAGTGAGTTAAAAAAGTCCATGTTATCCGCCATTTCTTCCGCAAGGATTCGCATATGAAGTTTGGCTTTATCCATTGCTTTCGCACGGATGTACACATTAATGTGCGGAAGCACTCTTGCATCATATGGAAAATTCATGTGTGGGAAACCTGTGAAATATGCATCGGTGGTTTCAATAGCTTCCTGGAATCTTCCTGCATCTGCCATCTTTTCAGCAGAACGCCACATCACCATTTTCTGTGCTTGCACACTTGCTCCATAACTATTATCTACGTACAATCTCTTTTTATCAAAATTCCCCCAACGCCATTTGTTCGTGACACGTTCGTGGACTTTATCCACATCAACTCTTCCGCTACCATAGATATAAAACTCTTCCTGACTTGGTGTCCTGACAGGAACGATTCGTAACCCTAGACCTTCCATTTGCGTGTAATCATGAAGGTTCATCAATTTAGTATCCTGGCATGTCACAGAGAAATAAACCGGTCTGTCATAAATATTACTCATGATCACATCGAGAACAGCCAATTGATCTTTTGTGATGTATTGCTTATCGATCGTAATCGGAATCTTGGTTACAACATTGGCTGTATCATTTGGAGATAACAATCCCATACTCAATGCACGTACAGGATCGATTGGTATGTATAGATTATTAGAAGGAAGAAAAGTTTCAAGTTTTGTTCCCTGAATATTCTGTGGATTATCTTTTGCTAAAAACTGTAAGGCCTGATCAAGTGCCATTTCGTTCGTGGTGCTTTTGCCCGGAAGGAAAAAGAGCTGATTTCGTTTATTACCGCGGTAAGCTTCAGTAGGTATCGTTAATTTAATCGGTGCTGAATCGTTGATCTTGCGGCGTAAACCCTCTATGTACCAATCAACAGCAATAAGACTTAAATTGACAATTCGCACATCACGACGAATACCTTCTACTTCCTGTGCATACCATAAGGGGTAAGTATCATTGTCCCCATACGTAAACATGATCGCATTCGGGTCAAGTGATTCCAGGAAATTATTGGCATAATCACGTGAGGCATAGTGATGCATCCGGCTGTGATCATCAAAGTTTTGAAAAGCCATAATTGCCGGAGCAGCTAATACTATAGCGGTGGCCAAAGCTGGCACCATAGCTCCTGATGTTGTCCAGCGTTTTTTGATTGCCGAATAAATCGAGGGTACAGCTAATCCGATCCAAATACAAAAAGTAAAAAATGATCCTACCAATACATAGTCTCGTTCACGAGGTTCATTCGGAGGTTGATTTGAATAGAAAATAATACCTAGCCCCGTAAATAAAAATAACATTAGCAAGGCAGTAAAATCTCTTTTTTGTCTGTTGAATTGAAAGATCAGTCCGATAATCCCCATGATGAGTGGGATCAAGAAATATTTATTCCTCGCCTGGTTCGTACGCATGGATTCAGGCATTTTATCCATGTTGAATAACCTTGCGCTATCTATAAAATCAAATCCGGTAATCCAGTGACCGCTTCGTGGATTCCAGGGTTCGTTTCCTTGTTCACCATTTTCACGTCCCGCAAAATTCCAAAGGAAATATCTCCAGTACATCCATCCAATCTGATATCGAAACAAAAATTCGAGATTGAATGCCATTGTAGGTTCGCCCTTATCATCTCCCATCCATCTGCGATAAAGAGCAGGCCTGCTTCCATCACTATGACTGATACGTGGAAATAGGATTTTGTCTTCGTCTTTGTATATGTAGGTTAATTTCTGATCCACTACTTCGTAATGATCGCCTACGATTCCATATCGCTCGTCGCGTTTGGTATCTACAGGATCGGCGTTGAAATGAGGACCACGGAAAAGTGGCCGTTCGCCGTATTGTTCGCGGTTGAGATATGGAATGAGACGCATCGCATCACTTGGATTGTTCATGTTGATCGGGGGATTCGCATTCGCCCTGATCACGACAACACCAATGGTTGAAAAGCTGATGACCAATAAGATCAATGAGATCATAAGCCTTTCCACAAGACCATTATTTCGTTTCCTGGCCCAACGCACCCCAAAGAAAGATAAGGCTACAAGGATAAGCAGGGTTGGAAAGATGCCACTGTGGATGGGCATACCAAGCGTATTGACCATCAACAATTCCATATGCGACCAAAGGGATGGAACCCCTACAATTACAATTTTCTGAACAACAGGAATCATTAAGGCACCTAGGATCATCGCCAGTACCAAACCCCAAAAATTGAAGGTTTTATATTTTTTGAAATAATATAAAAGACCTAAAGCGGGGAATGTAAGCAAACTCAAAAGGTGAACACCGATAGATAAGCCGGCTATATACACTGCGAAGATGATCCAACGGTCGGCATCAGGGGTGTCTTCCATCCCATACCATT